>JAEZWE010000184.1 GCA_023420435.1 Bacteroidota bacterium | reverse complement strand
ATTGAAAATCTTTCCAATCCAAAAGGAGCAGAAAGGATTTATACCGTCGTTGGAAATATTTGTGAAACCGATACTTTTGCTTGGGACAGAAAATTGAACGAAGTTCGGGAAGGCGATATTTTGGTTTTCAGAAATGCGGGAGCTTATGGTTTTGAGATGAGTTCCAACTTCAATTCCCGATTAAAGCCTGCGGAAGTTTTGTTTTTAGATGGAAAATCTCATTTAATCAGAAAACGTGATGAATTTGAGGATTTGTTGAGAAATCAGATTGAGGTTTTGTAGAAAAATCAGGAATTTTATGGATAAAAAAACTAACTTTATACCAATATCGAAGTTTTTTAAATTATGAAAGCTATTATTTTGATTTTTATGTTGGGCTTCATCAATGGTTTTGCACAAGACGATTTGGAGCAAAGAGATGATTCTTTTATTCTGGAGAACAATAAAAATCTTCTGAAAATTGACATTAAAATTCCTTTTAACCAAATAAAAGCGAAAGGATGTCAAAATTTTGAACCGGCCAGTTTTGAAGGCGGTGCAAAAGCGTATAAGCAATTGTTGAGCGATAATATGTTTAAATTTCTTAACTCAGATTTTTATACCATTAATGGTGAATTTACATTTACTTTAAAAATTGATGAAAAAGGAAAAGTTTATGATGCAGAAGGAAATCCCAAAGTAATGAACAGCAATATTTTCTTTGATGATATGCAATATGTGGTTCGAAGAATTAAAAATAATTGGACTCCTGCGAAATGCAATAACGTTCCGGTTTCTTCTGAAATGAATATCCAAATGAATTTTAATTCCATAGCTGCCGATTTATAAAAATTGAAAAAAATATTATTCTTTTTTAGTTTGATTTTTGGGATTTTTGTTTATACCCAAGACGTTACCAACAATATTTATAACAGGCCGGAGTTTCCAGGTGGAGAAAACGCTTTCCGGGAAGAGTTTATGCGGATGGTTCATGGATATGTTGATGTAAGAGTTTATGCCGTTAACGGACTTTTTACTTTCAATATATCAATAGATGAAACAGGAAAAATGAAACTTTTGAATGTAATTCCTAAAGTAAGAAACAGTGAAGATTTCCAGAAAGATATGGAGTTTGCCATGAAAAGAATTAAGAAAAAATGGAAACCGGCAATCCAAACGGAATTCCCATAAAATCAAACTACATCCTCAAAATTAACTTTACAACAGATCATGCTGATCATGGAGATTAATTTAGTGATTTTCACTTCTCTCAAAAAGAAGATTTGGATTGGGAGAACTTTTTTAAAAACTATGTAAATGAAAATTTATTTCTCTAAAAGCCATATTTACTTATTTATTTTATTTCTTACTTTTTTTAAAGTAAGTGCTCAGAATGAAATGATTATTTACGATAATTTTCCAACAGACCAATACAGTTAGCTTGGAGGAGAGAATGAATTTTACAAAGATTTTCACAAAATTTTGATTGAAAAAAAGCTCCGACCATGTGAAAATAAAAAAGAATTCATTTCAATACCAGTTTTAGTAGAAACTGATAATACAGCAGAAATAATAGTTTCAGACAGTTTGATAAGTGAAAATAGAAAATGTAGTTTTAATTTATCAAAAGAAGTTTTGAAACATATGGATAAATGGATTCCTGCAAAAATTGATGGAAAACCTTACCGTGCAGTTGATAAGTATTTAATTTTTCCTGATGACCTATTTGAAAAATATAAAGAAGGATATGATTTTGAAAATGCTATTATTCGACCAGTATATAATAATGAAAAAGATGGTGGATTGAATTCTTTTAGAAAAGAGGTTCTAAAAAGAGCTGATTTAGATATGTTTTATTTCAAAGGACGTGGAAAACTTACAGTTGAAACAACTTTCGAAATTAATACTAAGGGCGAATTAGAAAACTTAAAAATTCTTAAATCTTCAGGATTAAAGGAATATGATGAGATGATTATCAGTTCGATTACAAGAAGTTCAAAAAAGAAATGGACTCCAGCAAATTTTCACGGCTACGTAATGAGTTATAGATTTAGATTACCAATTTCTGTTAATGTAATCAAAACCGACTAAAAAATCTGCCATTCTGTCACAAAAAATTCATATCTTTGCACACTTAATTCGTTCAAGATTCAAGGCTCAAAGTTTAAAGTTTACAACATTGAACCTTAAACATTGAACTTTAAACCGAAACAGTGCAAGAAAAATATATAGACGAAACCAAACAAGGAGAAGCTTTTGCGATTGCAGAAAAACCTGAAAATACCAAAAAATTATTTTTGGAAAGTTATGGATGTCAGATGAATTTCTCCGATTCTGAAATCGTGGCTTCCATTCTTAATGAACAAGGTTATAATACCACATTGGATGTAAAAGAAGCAGATTTAATTTTGCTCAATACTTGTTCCATCCGTGAAAAAGCAGAGCAAACTGTGAGAATGCGTCTTTCCCAGTTCAAAAATCAGAAAAAAGAAAATCCAAACCTTACAGTTGGCGTTCTTGGATGTATGGCAGAACGTTTGAAAACCAAATTTTTGGAAGAAGAGCAGTTAGTAGATTTGGTTGTTGGTCCTGATGCTTACAGAGATTTGCCCAATCTTTTAAAAGAAACCGATGATGGTCGTGACGCAATCAATGTTATTCTTTCCAAAGAAGAGACTTATGCAGACATCAATCCTGTTCGTTTGGGAGGAAATAGTGTTACAGCTTATGTTACTATTACTCGTGGTTGCGATAATATGTGTACTTTTTGCGTGGTTCCTTTTACAAGAGGCCGCGAAAGAAGCCGAGATCCACATTCTATTATAAACGAATGTAAAGATTTGTGGAACAGCGGTTACAAAGAAATTACTTTATTAGGTCAAAATGTGGACTCTTATCTTTGGTATGGAGGGGGTCCCAAAAAAGATTTTGTTAAAGCATCAGAAATGCAAAAAGCTACCGCTGTCAATTTTTCTCAATTGCTGGATTTAGTGGCGAAAGCGGTGCCGGAAATGAGAATTCGTTTTTCAACTTCAAATCCACAGGATATGAGTTTGGATGTTTTCAAAATGATGGTAAAACACGACAATATTTGCAAGTACGTTCATTTACCGGTTCAAAGTGGAAGCAACAATATGCTGGAAGCGATGAACAGACAACACACCCGTGAAGAATATTTAGATTTAATTAAAAAAGCAAAAGAAATTGTTCCTGAAATTGCTTTTTCACAGGATATGATCGTTGGTTTCTGTAACGAATCTGAAGAAGATCATCAGGATACTTTGTCGCTAATGCGTGAAGTAGAATACGATTATGGTTATATGTTTGCTTACTCCGAAAGGCCGGGAACTCCGGCTCATAAAAAAATGGAAGACAATATTCCGGCTGATGTTAAACAAAGAAGGTTGGCAGAAGTTATTGCTTTGCAAGGCGAGCTTTCCAGAAAAAGAATGGCAGGTTATGTCGGAAGAAATCACGAAATATTAATTGAAGGAACTTCCAAAAAGAACGAAAAACAATGGAAAGGAAGAAACTCCCAAAATGCCGTTTGTGTTTTCGATAAGTTGGAAGGACAAAAAATTGGCGACATTGTGACGGTTTTTGTTCACGGAAATACACAAGGAACACTTTTGGGGGAAACAGTCTCTTAATGAGATAATTTTATAATAAGAAGATGAGGTAATTAATAAATCACTTCGTCTTAAAGTAAAAATTTTAATTATCGCATTAACTCATTACCAAATCATCACATTAAAAAAATGACAGACTTACAATCCATAAAAAATCGCTTCGGAATTATTGGGAATTATCCAGTTTTGAACCGTGCTATCGAAAAAGCAATTCAAGTGGCACCAACTGATATTTCGGTTCTCGTTATTGGAGAATCGGGAGTTGGGAAAGAACATATTCCTAAAATCATTCATGCGGAATCGAAAAGAAAGCATCAACCTTATATCGTGGTAAACTGCGGTGCAATTCCTGAAGGAACAATCGATTCCGAACTTTTTGGTCACGAAAAAGGAGCTTTTACAGGAGCAACTGCAACCAGAAAAGGCTATTTTGAAGTTGCTGATGGAGGTACAATATTTTTAGATGAAGTTGGTGAATTACCACTTCAAACCCAAGTTCGTTTGCTTCGTGTTTTGGAAAGCGGTGAGTTTATGAAAGTAGGTTCCTCCCAAATTCAGAAAACGAATGTAAGAATTGTTGCCGCAACCAATGTGAACATGATGAATGCCATTAATGATGGAAGATTTCGTGAAGATTTGTATTATCGTTTAAACACCGTACAAATCGATATGCCACCTTTAAGAGAAAGACGGGGCGATATTCATCTTTTGTTCCGAAAATTTGCCATCGATTTTGCTGAAAAATACAGAATGCCCGAACTTCATTTAACCGAGGATGGGATTCAATATTTAGAAAATTATAGCTTTCCGGGAAATATCCGCCAATTAAGAAATTTGGTAGAACAAATGACGGTTGTAGAGCAAAATCGTGAAATCAATTCCACAAAATTGTCGGAATATATTCCCATGCAAACCAATCTTCCTGCAGTAGTTCAGAAAGGAGGAAATGGCGTTTCCAATTCAGAATTTCACAGCGAAAGAGAAATTATGTACAAAATTCTTTTCGATATGCGGAATGATTTGAATGATTTAAAATCCTTAACTTCGGAACTGATAAAAAATCGTGGAAACGGAGAATTCAGTAATCAGGAAAGGAACTTAATTAATAGGGTTTTTACACCCGAAACTTCGGTGCAAAATCCTAATTCTTTGCTTTATTTTGAAAATTCAAACCAAAATTTCCCTCAAAATCCCAATACGGAAGATCATTTTGAAGATATAGAAGATATTGAAATTGAAGAAGCAAAACCTGAAGTTTTATCCCTCCAAAACAATGAAAGGGAACTTATTGTAAAAGCTTTAGAAAAACATCGGGGGAGAAGAAATAAAGCAGCAGATGAACTGGGAATTTCCCAAAGAACGTTGTACAGAAAAATAAAACAGTATAATTTGGAAGAGTAAAAATGATCAAAAATTCAAAATTCAAAATTCAAAATTTGAAAAGTATTTTCGCCTTTTCTCTTTTCATTCTTCTCCAAAGTTGTTATTCTTTCACAGGAAATACTTTGGATGAGCGAATTAAAACCATCCAAATCAAAGAATTTGTAAATAATGCTGCACTGGTAAATCCCACTTTAGCGCAGCAATTTTCCATAGAAATTCAGCAAAGATTTTTGCAAAGAACAACCCTGAAAGGAACTACAGAACAGCCACATCTTTTAATTGAAGGCGAAATTACAGATTACAATATTTCTCCAACGACCATTTCTTCATCCGTGGGAACCAATTCCGGAAATGTAATACAGGCAGCACAAAATAAACTTACCATTTCGGTAAGGGTTCATTATGAAAATGCTATTGAACCCGAAAAAAGTTTCGACAGAACATTCTCTGATGAAGCCGTTTTTTCGAGCGATTTAGATATTTCACAAGTAGAAGCATCCCAAGTAAGAATTGTAAACGAAAGAATTGTAAATAAAATTTTTAACGATATAATGAATAACTGGTAATGATGAATCCAAGAGTATTAGAATTGTTAAAAAATCCGGATTTATTGGTGAATGAAGATTTGGGAATGATTTCTAAGGAAATTATTAAAACTCCTTATATTCAAAGTTTAAGAGCTTTGTTTCTTTTGGGAACACATCGTTTTAACAGCGAAATGTTTCATAAAGAACTTTCTACAACCGCAGCTTATACTACCGATAAAAAAATTCTTTACCAACTGATTAACGGAAAGAATTTGGTGTTTGAAAATACTCCGGAAAATACTTTAATTGAAGAAGTTACACCACAAAAAATAACAGAGAAAGTTCCAACAGAAACTTCACCAATTTCTAAAACTGAAATCGTAGAAATTCCTGAAGAAATTGAGTTGATTGTGGAAGAAACTCCTGAAGTAGATAATTCTGAAGAAACTGAATTTATAGAAATAATTTCTGAACCGGAAATTGTTGAAGAGATAATCGAACCAATGGTAGAGGAGAAAACCGAAATTTACCAAGAAAAAAAAATAATTGAAAAAGAAAATATTGAAGATGAAAAATCTGAAATTCAGGATCAATCGCAACTAAGTTTTCATGGTTTACAGGAATTTTTGCCGGATGTGAAAATCGAAACAAAAGAATCTTCCGACTTAAAATCCGCACCAATAAGCAGTAAAGCAAGCAAGCATGATGAGGAAATGAAGCGTCTTATTGCTGAAGTGGAAGCCAAAATGAAAAATAAAAAAACCGCTTCAAAATCTATTGCCGTTGAAGAAACTCAGGATAATTCTGAAATAAGTTTTGCAGAAACGCAATCTTTTGAAGTTGCTGAAAAAATAGAAGAAACAACTGTTGAGAACGTTGAAAAGACCAAAGAAGAGATTCAGATAAAGGAAGAAAATTTTGTAAAAACAGAACTTCAAATAGAAACTTCTGGGCCAAAATCAGATTGGAAACCATTGACTTTCACCACCTCAACTCCGGATTCTTTACTTGGTAAAAAAGACCAGACAACCAAAGCTCCAATTGAAGAAAATACAAAATCTGAAATTTTAGAGAAAAAAATTGAAAATAAGCCTGAGGAAACCGAAAAGAATATTTCCGAAGAAAAAATTCAGGAAGAAAAAGATAAAACAGAACCAGAAAGCAATGTTCCAAATTTCATCAATACTTGGCAAAGCTGGCTGAAAATAGAAAGAAATTTAGCTCCAACAGAGAATCAAACTGAAGAAGCGCCTAAAGAGGAAATAAAAGCCAAAGCTATTGAAAAATTCATTGAAAATGAACCCAAAATTTCTAAGCTAAAGGAAGATTCCAATTATGTGATCAAAGAGAAAAAAGACGATATATCGCATTTAATGACCGAAACGTTAGCCAATATTTATGTAGAGCAAAGGTTGTACGCAAAAGCCATTAAAGCCTTTGAGTTTCTTTCCAAAAAACACCCTGAAAAAACAAAATATTTCAAACAAAAAATTCAGGAAGTAAAAGAAATCAGAAGCAACAATTCACAATAAAAAAAATCCCGAAATTTTCGGGATTTTTTATTTTTCAACTATTCTAAATGTTTGGTTTCTATGGGATCAACGTTTATTGTTTTTGATGGAGAATCCACATTAAATTTTCGAAATTTATTCCAAATTTTTCTTCCTAAAATAATCACCACAATTAATAAAAAGATAGCGGCAATTCCTGCAATGATTGGTGAAGCCATCGCTAAAAAACTCATAATTCCTGCACCAGCGGTTTCCGTTGTCGCCACTACAGAATTTCCTAAACCTCCGGTTGTAGCGGTTGAAGCAGCTCTTGTTCCTGCAAATCCAGAACTTATCGCAGCAGCAGTTCCTCCTCCAGCAATTAATGCTAAAGCCCATTGTGGAAATGTTCCCAAATCGGTAAACTGACTCGCAAACATCACCGATCCTGCAATAGTAGCTAAAGGAACAGAAAGCGTGTCTAATAAATGATCCACATAAGGAATGTAATAAGCCAAAATTTCTACCATGGTGGCAATTCCTGTGGTAATAAGAGTTGGAAGTCCACTTAACCATTCAAAACTTTCACTCATTGGAATCCATCCCATATATGATGCAAGACTAACTGCAAACATGGGAAGAAAAACCCTGAAACCAGTAGCAGCGGCAAGTCCGATAC
>JAEZWE010000175.1 GCA_023420435.1 Bacteroidota bacterium | reverse complement strand
ATTATACTGCATTAGTCTAATTTTTTAAAAACATAAAACTGTTAGATTTATTTAAATTACTGTGAAAAGCGTTTTTGTGATTTTAGTGCATTTTTCCGCCCTTGCCTGTAACATTGTGGCGGCTTGACGCAGGCAGGGTATTTTAGCACTACCGTTGATGCGAGAACCGAACTTCAAATTTAGCACAAAAGTTCAAACGGTGCAATGCACCCCTGCTTGCGTTCAAACCGCTTGTTACAGGCTGGCGTTCTTTCAGTAAAGTTGTTTTTATTTTATTTTTATGTGCGGAATGGAGGACATACTCTTTGGCAAGCCTTGCTTTGACCGGTGTCTTGTGTGGCTTGCAAATGTGTATGTCTGTTATATTATTCCTTAAAACTCAAAAATAAATCCAATAGAAGGTACGATGGTTGCCGACCGCTGATTTAGAATTAATGGAATGGCATTACTTCCGTCTGCTTTTATTGGCTGTCCGTCTGTGGTTTTAAAGCCAGTATTGTCATCATTCCTTTCAAAAGTAAATTTGGGTAAATAAGGAGTTTTATAAAACAGAATATTTTGGAAATCAACAAATATATCTAAACTTACTTTCTTGAAATTGAACTTTTTATCTACTCTCAAATCCAATTGGTTGAAAATAGGTGGTCGCTTGCTGTTGAGTTGTGAATAGTCGTAAACTCCTGTTCCAGTTGTAAAATACATCGCTGATGAAGCGTTCATATCAAAAGGTGTGTACGGTTGTCCTCCGGCAATTCGGTATTTCAAGCCGATATCCCAATTCTTTTTGAATTTGTAACCAAAAGTAGCCGAAACAATAAACCCATAATCCCAAGTGGAAGGTCTGAATTGATTATCGGTTCCCGAAAATTCCGATTTATAAAGCGTAGCACTGGCTACATAAAAAAGGGTTTTAATCAATTTTGTTGAATGTATGCTTCAATTCCATACACTCGTCCTCGTCTTGTTGATGCGTATTTGTCGCTAGCAACTACCGAATAATCCGTGCGGATATTGGCATAAGAAATTCCGTAGGTTAAGGAAGTTGGATAATTTCTGTAATCTTTGTAAATGCTTCAAAAGTAACCCTCAAATCGTTTTTCGCTACAAACTCAGTTCCGATGGTATAGTGTATAGAATTGGTATATTTCAACTCTTTATTAGCAAGTGTGCCATTATTGTCTTTATAGCCAAGCATGGTGTAAATAGGCAGTTTGTAGTAACTTCCAACGGATGCTGAATAAAAGTATATTTTTATAGTTTAATTAAAAATAAATAGTATATTTGTATTCTAAAATCAGTTAAAATGAATTATCGTTTGGTAAAAGATGTTATAGATTTAGTTCAGGAATTTGAGATTGAAACCAACAATAACAACCATTTTGAAATATCTGTTGAAGGGTTTAAAAATTGGATTTCGACAAACAATAACACTATCGTTAATGAACCGAATTGGGAAGGAAAAGAAAATGGAAGAAGTGCCGAAAGTGTTATTAACACCTTGATAGTGCATTTGAATAGGTATGCAAAAAGCTATTCCAAGTCAGCAATTTTTGGGTCGAATTTTTCTACGCAGGAAGATTTTACTTACCTGATCAATCTCAAAGCTTTTGGCGAAATGTCAAAAATGGATTTGATCAAAAAAAACGTACACGAAAAGCCGGTTGGAATGCAGATTATCAATCGTTTAATCAATCAAGGTTGGATTGAACAGCGGAATTCTAAAACGGATAAACGAAGTAAAGTGATTTCGATTTCTGAAACAGGTCTTCAAGCCTTGGGGAACCAAATGGATAAAATACGACAAGCTACTTCCATCGTTACCGGAAATTTATCACAAAAAGAAAAAATGGAATTAATCCGCTTACTCAATAAGCTCGATGATTTTCATCAACCGATTTATGCTAGAAATATTGATACGGATAATTTACTAAGCGAAGCACTTAAAAATATCAAAAGATGAAAAACAAGATTGCCATAATAGGTTCAGGATTTTCCGGATTGTCGGCTGCTGCTTATGCGGCAAAAGCTGGTCATGAAGTTCATGTTTTTGAAAAACACGATCAGCCGGGCGGTAGAGCCAGACAATTTACCACAGAGCAAGGTTTTGTTTTTGACATGGGACCAAGCTGGTATTGGATGCCTGATATTATGGATAAATTTTTTGCTGATTTCGGCTACAAAACCTCAGATTTCTTTGATTTATTTTCCTTAAATCCTCAGTTTGAAATGATTTTTTCTGATGAGAAAATGAATATTCCTGAAAATTTTGAAGACTTAAAAGTGCTGTTTGAAACGATAGAAAAAGGTGCAGGAGTTCAATTAGAAAAATTTATGCAGTCGGCAAAGTACAAATACGAGGTAGGCATGAAAGACTTCGTTACAAAACCTAGCCACAGTTGGTTAGAATTTGTATCTCCCAAAATTGCGAAAAGTGCTTTGAAATTAAATTTGCTCACCAATTTCAGAACCTATGTTGGCAGCTACTTTAAAGATGAGAAGTTACGAATGCTGATGGAATTTCCTGTTATTTTTTTAGGAGCATCGCCAAAAAATATTCCAGCATTGTACAGTCTGATGAATTATGGAGGCTACGCATTGGGTACGCATTATCCGATGGGAGGATTTTACCAATTGGTATTGGCAATGCAGCAGGTTGCAGAAAAACAAGGAGCAATTTTTCACTTTAATAAAACGGTTGAGAAAATCAATACCAGCCATAACAAAATAACTTCTTTGCAGATAAATGGAGAAAATATAACATTTGACACCGTAATCGCTTCTTCAGATTATCATCACACCGAAACACTTTTAGAGGAACGATTAAAAAATTACACCGAAGGATATTGGCAAAGCAGAACTTTTGCACCGTCAAGTTTGATATTTTATTTGGGTATAAATCAAACTATTCCGAACCTCAAACACCACACACTATTTTTTGAAAACGATTTAGACGAGCATATTGATTGTATTTATGGAGAAAAAAAATGGCCAGAAAAACCATTGTTCTATGCTTGTTGTCCTTCTAAAACA
Source organism: Bacteroidota bacterium (assembly GCA_023420435.1). Classification (GTDB taxonomy): domain Bacteria; phylum Bacteroidota; class Bacteroidia; order Flavobacteriales; family Weeksellaceae; genus JAEXBA01. Next base: position 6,921 of record JAEZWE010000175.1, on the reverse strand, counting down.
GATAAGATTGTTGCCCCAAAAGGAAAAGAAAATCTGTTTTTGTTGATGCCTTTGGCAATTAACATTCAAGACGATGAAAAAAATCGGGAAAAATATTTGACAGAAATGCTTTCCCGAATTGAAAAGCATACGGGCATTGCAGACTTGGCTTCAAAAATTGAGTACCAAAGAAGTTATTGCGTAACGGACTTTGTGCAGGATTACAATGCCTACGGCGGGAATGCGTATGGTTTGGCAAACACCCTTAATCAAACAGCGGTTTTGAAGCCGAAAATGAGAAATAAAAAATTGAACAACCTTTTTTATACCGGTCAGTTGACCGTTCCTGGTCCTGGCGTTCCACCGTCCATTATATCGGGTAAAATAGTAGCTAACGAAATAACCAAATTCAAGAACTGAGTAATATGAAACAGCTATTCGATGAACTTTCTTATTCGGTGAGTAAGATAACAACACAAAAATACAGCACAAGTTTTTCCTTGGGTATTTTGGCATTAAAGCCTTCCATCCGCAACGCTATTTACGCTATTTACGGCTTCGTGAGACTGGCGGATGAAATTGTAGATAGTTTTCACGAGTACGATAAAGAAAAACTGTTAAACAGATTAAAAATTGAAACTCAAAACGCCTTAGAAGAAAAGATTTCATTGAATCCCATTTTACAATCCTTTCAGGAAACAGTGCATAAATATGAAATTGATACGGTTCTTATCGAGCAATTTCTTAATAGCATGGAAATGGATCTGCAAAAAATTGATTACAACTCAGCATTGTACGATAAATATATTTTCGGTTCTGCCGAAGTAGTGGGCTTGATGTGTTTACAGGTTTTTACGGAAGGAAACAAAGAGAAATTTCAAGAGTTAAAACCGTATGCAATGAAATTAGGTTCTGCTTTTCAGAAGATAAATTTTTTAAGAGATTTGAAAGACGATTATCAAATTTTAGGTAGAACTTATTTTCCTAATGTTGATATGGCGGTCTTTGATAATCACATAAAATGTCAAATTGAACAAGAGATAGAAGAGGAATTTAAAGAAGCTTTAATCGGCATTAAAAAACTTCCAAATTCGTCTATGTTCGGTGTGTATTTGGCGTATAAGTATTACATTTCTTTGTTTAGAAAAATCAAACGAAAAACTTCCTCAGAAATATTAAATAATAGGATTCGGGTTTCCGATCCTCAAAAAATAGTTGTGGCTTTTAAAAGTTATGTAAGGTATAAAATTGCGATTATGTAATGAAAATTTTGATGTCATTTTTAACCGTTTTATTGATGAATGTTTCCTTTAAAAATTCAGATTTGAATGAGGTTAGGACGAGCTACAGCAAAGCCGTTCTGGATAAAAAACTTTGTAAAAAGATGATTGAGGAATTAGAACTTTCTAAAAAAAAATCCGTGATAGCTTTAGCCTATCTGGGTGCTTATCAAACGATTTGGGCAAATCATGTTTTTAATCCATTGAGCAAACTTGCTACTTTTAAAAAAGGAAAGAATAACATTGAATTAGCCATTAGTAAAGAACCTGAAAATGTTGAAATTAGATATATCCGGTTTTCGGTTCAGAAAAATTCACCTTCTTTTTTGGGGTATAACAGTCATTTAAAAGAAGACAGGGATTTTCTTGTTAAAAACAAAAAAAACATCAATTCAGATTTTCTTCAAAAAAATATTGAAACACTCTTAAAGTAATTAGTTATGAAACATGAATTATACAGAGAGCAACAATTGAATTGTGATTTACAAACCGCTTGGGATTTTTTTTCATCACCGATGAATTTGCCAAAAATAACCCCAAAAGATATGGCATTTACCGTGTTATCTGAACAAAAAACAAATAAAATATTTGAAGGAATGATAATCGATTACACGGTTTCGCCTTTGCTTGGTATTCCCTTGAAGTGGAAAACTAGAATTACAGAGGTAATTCCCAATAAGAGTTTTACGGATTTTCAGGAAAAAGGTCCTTACAAATTATGGAACCATCGCCACGAATTTATACCCAACGAAAAAGGTGTGTTCATGATAGATAAAGTTGATTATGAATTGCCTTTCGGACTTTTAGGAAATATAGCCCACGATTTGTTTGTAAAAAAGAAATTAGAAAAAATATTTAAATATCGGTTTGATGTTTTAGAAAACCTCTTCAACAAAAATTAAAATGAAAATAGTACTTGTTATACTTGTTTTTATACTGATGGAAGGAGCTACTTGGCTTATTCACAAGTATATTATGCACGGTTTTTTATGGGTTTTACACCGAGATCACCACGACCATAGTAATAAAGGTGAACTAGAAAAAAACGATTGGTTTTTTGTGATTTTCGCACTACCCACTATTGCGCTGATGTATTTCGGGTCATTAGAAAATTTCAATTATTTGTTTTTTATCGGCTTGGGAATTATGCTCTACGGCATGGCTTATTTTTTTGTACATGATATTTTTATTCATCAACGGTTAAAGTTTTTCACACACACTAAAAACGCTTATTTTTTAGCACTTCGCAGAGCACACAAGCAGCATCACAAACATTTAGGAAAAGAAGAAGGCGAATGTTTTGGGTTTTTATATGTGCCTTTAAAGTATTTTAAAATGTATTTTAAATCGGCTAAATCATGATGGCTTATACTTATGCCCTCATATTGTTTTTCACTATCATCATTTGCTTTATAGCATCTTTTGACAAAAGAATTCAATTCAATCTTCAATTTGGTTCATTCCTAAAAGCTGCCATTTTAGTAGCTATTCCTTTTATCGCTTGGGATATATGGTTTACGGCTCATGGAGTATGGTGGTTTAATACAGATTATACTCTTGGAATTTCGTTTTTTGGTTTGCCTTTGGAAGAAATTTTATTCTTTATTTGTATTCCGTTCTCGTGCATTTTTACCTATTACACCATTGATAAATACTACAAATGGGAAGTCTTAAGTGCTTTTAATAATTTATTGGTCTTTGTAAGTATTATTATTTTGTCGGTTGTCGGCTTATTGCATACAGACAAAATTTATACTCTCATTACAACAATAGTTACGATACTTACATTGATCTATTTGCATTTTATTGCTAAAGTAGATTGGCTTACTAAAGCATCTTTGGTTTTTATGCTTCTTATGCTTGGTTTTTTTCCGGTTAATGGGGTATTAACCGGTAGTTTTATTAAAAATCCGATTGTTAATTATAATCCGAAAGATTTTTTGGGAATACGAATGTTTACCATTCCTATTGAAGATGCAGTTTATGGATATACTCAATTTCTTTTGGTGCTTTATTTTTTTAAAAAATTATCAAAAGCAAAGTAAACATAGATAATACGTTGTTCTGTATTTCAAAATAATATAATCTGTTTTAAAAATCAACAGTAAAAAATGAACTTATTAGTAAAAGATGAACAGCTTGAATTGAAGTATGAACCTGGAAAAGGTGCGTGGACATACAATGTTCAAATACCTAATACAAAGCACATTGTAGGAAAATGGGGTTCGTTGAAAGCTTCTGGCACTATTGACAATTATCCTATTGAAAAAATCAATCTATTTACCATTTCAGGACGGGATAAGTTGATTTCCATCAACGAAAAAATCAGAAAAGCAATAAATAAAACCGGTGGCGACAAAGTAAAAATAACACTCTATTTGTTGACTTCAAATGAAAAAATTAGTGAGGATGAAATTTTAGAAACTTTTTCCCAGTCAGGTGTTTTAGAGGTTTTTCAAAGTTTGACTGAGGACGAAAAAAAAAGAATAATTGAAGAAATAAAATCTCAAAATTCAGATGAAAAACAAATTAAAACCATACTGAAATTTATCAAGGAGTTTGATGAGAGGAATACTAAAGAGCATTAAACTGCATTGATGAGAAAACTTTTAAAATAAGATAAAATGAAAGCAAAAAAAATCATAGTAACTACTTTTATCGCTTGCGGAATTTTATTATTAAATTCTTGCGCATCTATTCCGAAAAATGCAAAACCAGTCGAGAATTTTGATGTCAATCGCTATTTAGGTGCTTGGTACGAAATTGCTCGATTTGATTTCCGTTTTGAAAAGGATTTAGACAATACTTCGGCACAGTATGAATTGGATAAAAAAGGAAATGTAATGGTCTTGAACAGCGGTTACAATTTCGTGAAAAAGAAATGGCGTAAAGCAGATGGATTGGCAAAATTTAGAGGAGATAAAAATATAGCCGCTTTAAAAGTGAGCTTCTTCGGCCCTTTTTATTCCGGCTACAATGTAGTGGCTTTGGATGAAAATTATCAATATGCTTTGATTGCCGGAAAGGATTTGAATTATCTATGGATTCTATCCCGCACAACAACCATTCCCGAAGATATAAAAACAAAGTACTTGAAAATAGCCGAAGAAATCGGTTATGACACTTTCAAATTGATTTGGGTAAAACACGATAAAACCGATAATCCATATTTTAATGAAAACTAAAGTTTCCATATTCTGGTTTCGTAGGGATTTGCGATTGGAAGATAATGCAGGATTGTGTCAGGCTTTGGCTTCGGGATTTCCGGTGTTGCCAATTTTTATTTTTGATACAGCTATTTTAGATGCGTTAGCAAATAAAAGCGATAGACGAGTAGATTATATTCATCAGGCACTTTCAGCAATCAATTTAACATTAAAAAATTATCATTCAAAACTGAGTTGTTTTTATGGAAAACCTTTAGAAATTTTTCAACAACTTTCGCAAGAATATGACATTCAAGCGGTGTTTTGCAATCGGGATTATGAACCACAAGCCATTGAAAGAGATACCGAAATTTACAACTTTTTCAAAACCCAAAACATTCCTTTTAAAGCATTTAAAGACCAGTTGATTTTTGATAAAAACGAGATTGTAAAAAATGACGGAACGCCTTATACGGTTTATACGCCTTATGCTAAAAAATGGAAAGAACGATTGACCGAAAGGGATTACATCACTCATAAAGCAGATTTTAATCACTTTTTGAAACAAGATTTCACCCAAATTCATTCTTTAACTGCAATTGGATTTAAGAAAACAGACTTTCATTTTGAAACACCAAAGTTAGAAGCGAAAATCATTGATGAATATGATAAATACAGAGATTTTCCGGCACTTCAAAAAACAACTCAATTAGGGATTGCGTTAAGATTTGGAACCATCAGTATTCGTAAATGTGTGGATTTTGCTTTGCAGCACAATCAGACTTGGTTGGGCGAATTAATTTGGCGGGAGTTTTTTATGCAGATTTTGTATCATTTTCCAAAGGTGGTCAATCAGTCTTTCAAGGCGAAATACGATTTTATTCAATGGCGAAATGACGAGCAGGAATTTAAGTTGTGGTGTACTGGAAACACAGGTTATCCGATTGTAGATGCAGGAATGCGGCAACTCAACCAAACAGGTTATATGCATAATCGGGTTCGGATGATTGTTGCCAGTTTTTTGTGCAAACATTTGCTGATAGATTGGCGTTGGGGCGAAGCGTATTTCGCTGAAAAGTTGAATGATTACGATTTGTCTGCCAACAATGGAAACTGGCAATGGGCTGCAGGTTGTGGTTGCGATGCTGCACCTTATTTCAGGGTGTTTAATCCTGCATTGCAAACCGAAAAATTCGACAAAAATTTTGAATACATCAAAAAATGGTTACCCGAATTTGGAACTGAAAAATATCCAAAACCGATAGTAGAACATAGTTTTGCCAGAGATAGAGCTTTAAAAATTTATGCTGAAGCAGTAAAAGAAAGACAATGAAAAAAATTCTAATAGCTGGAGGAACAGGTTTTGTTGGACAACAACTCATTGATTTTTTAGTGGGAAAAGGGTATTCTATTCATGTTTTAACCCGAAAACCAAGCGCTAATTTAACAGAAAATATTTGCTTTTTTCGATGGGATATTGAACGACAATACATCGACAAAAAAGCATTTGAAGGAGTAGAAATTCTCATTAATCTGACCGGTGCAAATATTGGCGAAAAACGATGGACCAACGACCGAAAAAAGGAAATTATTGACAGTCGCATAAAATCCATTAACTTATTATATCAATATATTTCGGAAAATAAATTCAACATCAACACCTTTATTTCGTCCTCTGCTGTTGGGTTTTATGGTGCCGTAACAACGGATAAGACATTTGCAGAAACTTCTGAAAGCGGAAACGATTTTTTAGCTTCTGTTTGTCAGAAATGGGAAAATGCTGCTTTAAAATTTAAGGATTTAGGTGTTCGTACTGTTATTTTACGCAAAGGCGTAATTCTTGGAAAAGAGGGTGGAATGGTTAAAAAACTTACCCCATTAGCCAAACTCGGAATAAATGTTTCTTTAGGTTCAGGCAAGCAATATTTACCTTGGATAGACATTCGTGATTTATTGAGATTGTACGATTTTTTTCTTTCTAATCCGCAACTTAGCGGAATTTACAATGCCGTTGCCACTGAACAAATTACAATGAACGATTTCTCAAAAGTCTTATTGAAATCTTTCGGAAAGAAAAGTTTCTTACCCAATGCTCCTGCTTTTGTCATTCGTTTACTCTTTGGCGAAATGGCGGTTATGCTTTTAGAAGGTTCAAAAGTCAGCAACGATAAATTAAAAAGCGCCGGATTTTCTTTTGAGTTTGATACTATAGAAAAGTCTTTGTGAGTTTGTAGGGAAGGAAAACTTTAGCTCTTTTGGTCTTTTGTGAGTTGTTTGTGCGTTGGCAAAAAATAAAACAAAAACTTGGATTAATTTTAGAATTTATTTTGGTGGTTTGGTTTTTGTCATGTCCTGAAATAGGTTGACTTTTTTTGGGTTAATATTTTGTTTTTTTTCACGATTTAAAAATAGGAATTTTCGATATTAGTTTCGGAATAAATTATGGAAAAATATCCAAGGTTTTTGCCAACAGATTTTCCCACAATTTCTTCCATTTTTTTCACCAACAACATCAT
>JAEZWE010000047.1 GCA_023420435.1 Bacteroidota bacterium | reverse complement strand
GGATAGAATAGAAGTTTCCTAAACTTTAGATCCAAGTTCGATTCTTGGTGAGGCTACAAAAAAAAGAATCCACTCTTTAGGAGCGGATTCAGTAGATAAAAACATCTCATTTTTTTAGTTAGACAACAACAAAAAGAGAGGCGACAAAACCTCTCTTAAAATTTTATATTAAGTTTTAATATTTCTGAAACCGAAAAAAGTAAAATTGTTTTCACTTTGATGCTTATTTCTATAGTAAAACTACCGATTTTTTTTTATACAAAATGTAAACAAAATGTTAAAATTCACATTTTACTAACAAATAAATGTGTAAAACACTGAAAATCAACATTCTATTTCTTTACCAATAAAGCCACCTATAATTTTATTTTTAAAAATATCGATAATTTCTGGCTTAGAATAATTTTCGGGAATCCATTTGTAAACATTATTCAACGAAAAAATGAGAAAATTAGCGGCTAAATCAGGATCAAAATCGATTTGTTTTTCTGCTTTGTAATGATTTAATGCATTACTGAGAATCGCTCTGTATTCCTTAGAAAAATCAATATAACGCTGCCGAATTTTGAGATCAACCAAATGCATATACCGTTTAAAAACATCAGACAATTCTTTAGTGTCCAATGTAATGGTAACATTTTTTTGAATTATAAAATTCATTTGTTCTGCAAATGTTCTGCTTTCTTGTTTAAATTCTGAAAGAGTATTAGTTACGATATCGATATAATGGGTAATAATCCATTCTAAAATTTGTTCTTTAGAATCCACATGTGCATACAGAGAAGCAGCTTTAATATTGAGATCTTGGGCGATATCTCTTACAGAAGTTTCTGCAAACCCTTTCTGATAGAAGAGATTTACACAAACATTGAAGATTTTTTGCTTCTTTTCGGAAAGTGTATCGTATAAAGTTTCCATGGCTCAATGAAAACAAAGGTATTTAAAAATTCTTATTAATTGATTATAAGCTGTTTAAAAACAAAAAAAAGTTTTATTAAGTTAACTTTTCCTCAATATATTTCGCGGTGTGCGAAATTTTGTTTTTAATTAAATCTTCCGGTGTTCCTGCAAAAACTACTTCGCCACCGTGTTTTCCTGCTTCGGGACCGATGTCAATAATCCAATCTGCGGTTTTAATGATGTCCGGTTGATGTTCAATAACAATGACGGAATGTCCCAAATCGATCAAAGCTTGAAGCGATTTTAATAATTTTTTAATATCGTTAAAATGTAATCCTGTCGAAGGTTCATCAAAAATAAACAACGTTTTTTCCTTGGTAACCCCTTTCACTAGAAAGGAAGCCAATTTTACACGCTGTGCTTCACCTCCTGAAAGCGTGGAAGAACTTTGTCCAAGTTGCAGATAACCCAAACCAACATCCTGCAATGGTTGCAATTTGGTTACAATTTTTTCTTCTTTATTATCTTTAAAAAATTCAATGGCTTCATCAACAGTCATCTCCAAAATATCGGCAATATTTTTTCCGTCAAATTTTACCTCCAGAATTTCGTTTTTAAAACGTTTTCCTTTACACACTTCGCATTCCAGTTCAATATCTGCCATAAACTGCATTGAAACGTTGATAACACCTTCTCCTTTACATTCATCACATCTTCCGCCATCCACATTAAAAGAAAAATGCTTGGTTTTGTAACCCATCATTTTTGATAATTTTTGTTTGGCAAAAAGTTCGCGAATATCATCATAGGCTTTTAGATAAGTTACCGGATTGGAACGGGAAGATTTTCCGATAGGATTTTGGTCGATAAGTTCAATATTTTTAATCAACTTTTTTGGAAATTCAACAGAATCATAATCCCCCTTTTTGCCACCCATTCCTAATTGTATTTGGAGGTCATTGGTGAGAATTTCTTTCATTAATGTCGATTTTCCAGAACCTGAAACTCCTGAAATAACCACCAAATTCTCCAATGGAATATCAACATCGATATTTTTCAAATTATTTTGTCGAGCGCCTTTAATATGGATAAATTCTTTTGCTTTTCTACGTGTCTTCGGAACTTCAATTTCTAATTTTCCGGTTAAATATTTCGAAGTTAAGGTTTCCCCGTTTTTCAGATCTTTAAAATCTCCCGCAAAAACCAATTCACCACCAAGATATCCTGCTTCCGGACCAATATCAATAATGTAATCTGCTGCTTTCATCACATCTTCGTCGTGTTCTACCACAATGACGGTATTTCCTAAATCTCTTAAATTTTTTAAAACTTGAATGAGGTTTTCTGTATCTCGGGAATGCAAACCAATAGATGGTTCGTCCAAAATATAAACCGAACCCACCAAAGAACTTCCCAAGCTGGTTGCCAAATTAATTCTTTGAGATTCTCCGCCGGAAAGGGTATTGGAAGTTCTGTTCAAGGTTAAATATCCAAGTCCCACTTTCAACAAAAATTCTAATCTTGTGGTTATTTCGTACAATAATCTTTTTGCAATTTCCTGATCGTGTTTGGATAATTTTAAAGAATTTATTAAGGGTAATAATTCGTCCAAAGGAAGTTCAATCATCGATTGAATATTGTGTCCGTCAATTTTTATCCAAGAAGTTTCTTCGCGCAAACGTAAACCTTCACAAGTTGGACAAACTGTTTTTCCACGATAGCGAGACAACATCACGCGATATTGTATTTTATAGAGATTTTCTTCCAACATTTTGAAAAAATTATTCAAAGAAGGAAAATTTCTGCTTTCGTTGCCTTTCCATAAAAAATTTTTCTGCTCTTTGCTAAGTTGGAAATAAGGTTTATGAATGGGGAAATCTCCTGCTTTTTTAATGAAATCTTTTTTCCATTCGCTCATACTTTCTCCTTTCCAAGAAACAACAGCGTCTTCAAAAAGGGATAAATTTTTATTAGGAATCACCAAATCTTCATCAATGCCTATTACTTTTCCGTAACCTTCACAAGTGGGACAAGCACCATAAGGATTGTTGAAACTAAAAAAATGAATGTTGGGTTCCAAAAATTCAATACCATCCAGTTCAAATTTGTTCGAAAATTCTTTTATTTCACCGTTTTCAGCATTTTTTAAAGACAAATAACCGTGTCCTTCATAAAAAGCCATTTGAACAGAATCCGCCAAACGCTGCAAAAAACTTTCATCTTCTTGATAAGAAAAACGATCGATAACAAGATGAATTTCCATGTTTTTTTCCGGAACAAAGCCGAAACTTTCTAAATCTTCAATTCCTGCCAAATTTCCGTTGATTTCCAATCTTGTAAAACCTGAAACTTTCAGGGTATTTAAAATTTCATTAAAATTTTTGATTTCATAAGAAAGTGGCACTCTCAAAAGAAAAGTTTGTC
>JAEZWE010000014.1 GCA_023420435.1 Bacteroidota bacterium | reverse complement strand
ATTTATGATCTCTTTCATCAATATCGGAAGTCAACAAATCTGCAGCATCGGCGTCAGTTCTTGCTACCAAAACAGTGGGAACTCCGCATACATCGGCAGCTAAACGCGCCGCAATTAATTTATTTATAGCTTCTTGCGTCGGTACCAAAACTTTTCCACCGAGATGACCGCATTTTTTTGCAGACGACAATTGATCTTCAAAATGAACTCCAGCTGCACCGCTTTCAATCATTTGTTTCATCAATTCAAAGGCGTTCAAATTTCCGCCGAAACCTGCTTCTGCATCAGCAACGATGGGAACTAAATAATTTTTCCTATTAATTTCATCCACTTTATTCACGGACTGAATTTGATCCGCTCTCAACAACGCATTGTTGATTCTTTTCACGACACTCGGAACCGAATTCGCAGGATATAAACTTTGATCAGGATACATTTCTCCGCTCAAATTCGCATCGGCTGCAACTTGCCATCCGGAAAGGTAAATCGCTTCCAAACCTGCGTCCACTTCCTGAACCGCCTGATTTCCGGTAAGTGCGCCCAAACCTGCCACAAAATCTTGGGAATTCAATTTTTCCCAAAGTTTTTCAGACATGAGTTTCGCTATAGTGTACTCGATTTTATAAGTTCCTCGAAGTTTCAGAACTTCTTCTGCGCTGTAAGGTCTTTTTATTCCGTTCCATCTTGGATTTTCTAACCATTCTTGCTCTAATTGCTGGATTTGATCTTTTGTTGTCATTGTATTTTGGATTTAGTGTTAAAATTTATTGATGCGTAATTGGCAATAAGTAATTGGTAATGTGATTATTGATAAAATTTTTACTTTTTACTTTTTACTTTTTACTTTTTTACAAATATTGATATGCTTTTGTTGTTAAGAATTCTTCGAATTTGTCATTCAAAACCAAGTCGTTGAAAATTTCAGTTGCTAAAGAAAATTTTCCTTTGTTGAAACGCTCTTCTCCGACATAATTTTTGATTTTTTCTAATTCTTCTTCTTGCCATTTCAAAATTAATTCCGGCATCAAAGTTCTTCCGTCGTCCAATTTCGCTTCGTTTTTCAGCCATTGCCACACTTGCGTTCTCGAAATTTCTGCAGTAGCAGCATCTTCCATTAAATTGTAAATCGCAGCCGCTCCAATTCCCATTAACCAAGATTCAATGTAGAGAATTCCTACGTTGATATTTTCCCGAACTCCTTTCTCCGTAATCGTTCCTAGCGGTATTTCCAATAAATTTTCTTCAGAAATGTGATAGTTTTCAAATTTTTTATCGATTTGATTTTTTTGAGGCATGAATTCATCAAAAATCTCTTTCGCCACCGAAACCAACGCAGGATGCGCTACCCAAGTTCCGTCGTGTCCGTTTTTTACTTCTCGGGTTTTGTCGGATTTCACTTTTGCAAAGGCTTTTTCATTTTTATCGGCGTTATTTTTTACGGGGATTTGCGCCGCCATTCCGCCCATTGCGTGTACATTTCTTTTGTGACAAACTTGAATAACTCGCTTTGAATACGCATCCATAAAAGGCGAAATCATCGTCACTTGATCGCGGTTAGGAACTAAAAATTCGGGTTGATTTCTAAATTTTTTGATGTAAGAAAAAATGTAATCCCAACGTCCACAATTGAGTCCCGCAGAATGTTCTTTTAATTCAAATAAAATTTCATCGAGTTGGAAAGAAGCCGTAATCGTTTCAATTAAAACCGTTGCTTTAATCGTACCAGTAGGAATTTCCAAGTAATTTTGTGCAAAAACAAAAACGTCATTCCACCATTTTGCTTCTTTGTAATGTTCCAATTTTGGAAGATAAAAGTAGGGTCCGCTTCCATTCTCAATCAGATTTTTTGCATTTCTGAAAAAATAAATTCCAAAATCGATCAAAGAACCTGAAGCCAATTCTTCATTAATTTCAATGTGTTTTTCCTCTAAATGCAAACCTCTTGGACGAACCAAAAGCGTAGCAACTTTTTCATTCAGTTCATATTTTTTTCCATTTGAATTTTCAAAAGAAATCGTTCTGGAAACCGCATCTGAAAGGTTGATTTGCCCTTCCATACAATTTTTCCAAGTCGGCGAATTGCTGTCTTCAAAATCTGCCATGAAAGTTGATGCACTGGAATTGAGCGCATTAATAATCATTTTTCTTTCGACTGGACCTGTAATTTCTACCCTTCTATCGAGCAAATCGTCTGGAAGCGGATTGCAAACCCAATTTCCGTTTCGGATTTCGGAAGTTTCTTCAGGGAAAACTGGTTTTTGACCTAAATCAAAATCGATTTGTTTGAGTTTTCTTGCTTCTAAAAGTTTTTTTCTTTTCGAATTAAAATTTTGATGCAATTCCGAAAGGAAATCCATCAACTCCGACGTGAAAATATCCGGAAACTGCTTTTCAGCCGTAATTTTAAGTTGCGTTTTGGTTTCCATTGTAAAAATATTTTGTGATTTGATGTTACAAACATAAACAAAAATTTTCACAAATAGCGAACGTTCGCTAAATAATTAAAATAAATTATTATGCGAATAATCGCTTTTTTTTTATCTTTGATTGAGAAATTGAAAAATGATTGCAGAAAGCGACTATATCAAAACGGTTTTCGGGCTGAAACTAAAGCAGCAAAGACAAAATAAAAACTGGTCTTTGCAAGATTTGGCGAACAAAACTGGCGTTTCGAAATCGTATTTGAACGAAATTGAAAACGGAAAAAAATATCCGAAACATGACAAAATCCTACAACTCGCGGAAGTTTTGGAATGTAAATTTGATGATTTGGTTTCAACTAAATTAGATAAAAGTCTGTCTCCGATTTCAGAAGTTTTGAAGTCTGATTTTTTCAAGGAAATTCCATTGGAATTGTTTGGTATTAACCGAAATACGCTCATCAATATCATTAGCGAAGCACCGAAAAAAGTGACTGCTTTCATCAATACTTTAATTGAAATTTCGCAGAATTATAATCTTGGAAAAGAACGATTTTATTTTGCAGTTGTGAGAAGTTTTCAGGAATTGTACGACAATTATTTCCCTGAAATTGAAGAAAAAGCAAAAGGATTTTCAAATCAAAACCAATTGAATTCAGGAAAAAATTTAGAAGCAAAAACTTTAGAAAACATTTTAATTGAACACTTTCAATATGAAATTCAATCGAAAAATTTTGAAGATTATGGAAATCTGAAAAACTTGCGATCGCTTTTTATTCCTGAAAAAAAGTTGCTTTTGCTGAACGAATTGTTGGATGAAAATCAGAAAGTTTTTATTCTTGCAAAGGAAATTGGGTTCAATGTTTTGGAACTTTCACCTCGTCCTAACACCTATTCTTGGGTGGATTTTTCGAGTTTTGAAGAATTGTTGAATAATTTTTATGCTTCGTATTTTGCAGGTTGCATTTTAATTCCAAAAGAAAAATTGATTGAAAAAACTTGTGCATTTTTTCAAAATCCAAAATGGGATACAAAGAAATTTGAAACTTTAATCAACAATTTCACGAATTCACCTGAAACTTTTTATTACCGTTTGACAAATCTACTTTCTTCCGAAATCGGAATTAAAGATTTGTTTTATCTCTGTTTCACAAAAAAGAAAAATAGCAATAAGATTCAGATTATCAAAGAATTACATTTAAACCATCAACAAACTCCACATGCAAAAGCGAACAACGAACATTATTGCAGACGTTGGATTGCGATTAAAAATTTAACGAACATTCAGAATAACGAAACCTTGACCGGAGCGCAAATTTCGCATTACAAAGACAGCGGATTGAGTTATCTCGTGATTTCTACTTCGCAGAAAAACCCTTTCTCTGACGGAACAAATCGAAGTTATTGTCTTGGGATTTTACTCAATACAAATTCACTCAAAAAAATAAAATTTGCAAAAAGTGAAAGTATTGTGACGGAAAATGTCGGTGTGACTTGCGAAACGTGTAGTATTTCCGATTGTGATGTTCGACAAGCGCCGCCAATTCGGATTGAAAAGGAGAATTTTAATGAGGAAATGAAAGCGGGAATTGCAAAAATTCGGAAGGAATTAATGTGATGATGTGATAATGTGTTAATGTGAAAATTTAAGTCATAATTTTAAGTAGAAAATTCATTAATTTTATTTATGATTTTGGATTTGCTTTTTCCGAACCGTTGTTTGCACTGCAACCGAATTATTTCGGCGGAGGAAATTGTTTGCGAACTGTGCTTAGATCAAATCAATTTTACCCACCATCAGTTTGAAGAAAATAACATTTTAAAAGAACGCTGCAAATTATTATTTCCTTTGGAGAAGGCTTTTGCTTTGATGCAATTTGAAAAAGAGGGATTAAGTCAAAAAATTATTCATTCTTTAAAATACGGAAATCGGGAAAAAGTTGGAAAAATTTTAGCGCAGTGGACTTTGGAACGTTTGAATTTCGAAAATGAAAAAATTGATTTAATAGTCACCGTTCCTTTACATCCTAAAAAACAAAGAAAAAGAGGTTATAACCAATTACATTGGTTTGCTGATACACTTTCCAAAAATTTTGAAATTCCAGTTAATCATCAATTATTAAAAAGAAACTTCTCCGATAAATCCCAGGCTACTAAAGACAAAATTCACCGTTCAGAAACGGTGAATCTATTTTCGCTCAACAAAGAAATTTCCGGAAAAAATATTCTTTTGATTGATGATGTTTTAACCACCGGAAACACTTTATCTTCCATTGCTTGGGAAATTTTAAAATCTGGAAATAATAAAGTAAGTGTTTTGGTAATGGCTATTGATTAGTACATCAAAATAACAGATTTACATTTGAGCATAAACCGTTAAAGTAACTAATGCAGCCCATACGGAGAATGTAATAATCGCTAATAACATTTTCTTCTTCATTGTTTTTCTTTTAAATTTTACGGTTGCAAAAGTAAAATACTTTCATTAAATAATTATTAATATAATTTGATATTTTTAAGAATATGATAAAGATCATTTTCATTTAAATACAGTAGAAAATTACATAAATATTTAGATTTCAAAAGCTTATTTCAATAGTTTTAAATTTGGTAAAAAAAATATATAAAAATTAATAAATATTCAATAAAATTTAAAATAATTAACAATCTAACAAAATAAAAAAAAGCACTCTTACATGAATGCTTTTAAATTTTTGTGATTTTAAATATTTACCGTTGCAATTTTTCGCCGTAACTTAAATCTCCCGCATCTCCTAAACCTGGAGTGATGTATCCTTTTGAAGTTAAATTTTCATCAACGGACCCAATCCAAATTTGGGCTTCTGGATAAGCGTTTTGTAAAGTTTCAACACCTTGTTTGGAAGCAATTGCTGCTACAATATGAAGCTGCGTTGGTTTTCCGTGATTGAGCAAATCTTTCAAAGCTTCAATTAAACTGGCTCCTGTAGCAAGCATTGGATCAGCGACAATTAATGGTCTTCCGTCGATATTCGGACAAGTGAGATAATCCTGTTTGATGGAAAAATAATCATTGGCATCGTGTTTTCTGTAGGCTGCCACAAAACCACAATCCGCTTTATCAAAATAATTTAAAATTCCTTGAAAAAGTGGGACACCTGCTCGTAAAATCGTTGTAATTACCGGTTGAACTGCAATTTCTTTCACTTTTATTTTATCTAAAGGCGTCGTAATTTCTAAATCCTTTTGTTCCAAACCTTTGGAAATTTCGAAAGCGGCAATTTCGCCGATTCGTTCCATATTTCTGCGGAATTTCATGCGGTCTTGCTGAACTTCTATATTTCTTAAATCATTAATCCAAGAATTGACGAGCGAAAATTGTTCTGAAAGAATTGTTACCATATTAATTTGAAAAATTTGAGAGTTAAGTGAAATAAACAAAATTATTTTTGTCGGAAATACACTTCAATCGGAACTCCGGTAAAGCCAAAATGTTTCCTCAACTGGTTTTCTGTAAACCTTTTGTAAGGCTCTTTCACATACTGCGGAAGGTTACAGAAAAACACAAATTGTGGAGAAGGCGTTCCTAATTGTACGCAATATTTAATTTTAATATATTTTCCTTTTAATGCAGGTGGTGGATTATTCTCAAAAACAGGAAGCATCACTTCGTTCAATTGTGAAGTTTTGATTTTTTTCTTTCGATTTTCGTACACTTCCATGGCTACTTCAACGGCTTTTAGAATCCTTTGTTTCGTTAAAGCCGAAACAAAAAGTACCGGAATATCGGTAAACTGACCAATTTTATTTTTAATTGCCGCTTCGAAATCGCGCATTGTATTGGTTTGTTTATCTTCCACCAAATCCCATTTGTTCACCAAAATCACGATTCCTTTTCGGTTTTTCTGGGCGATTCCGAAAATATTCATGTCCTGAGATTCCCAACCTTGCGTTGCATCCACCATGATAATTACGACATCCGAATTTTCAATGGCACGGACAGAACGCATGACGGAATAAAATTCCAAATCTTCGGAAACCTTAGATTTACGGCGCATTCCGGCGGTATCCACCAAAACAAATTCGTGACCGAATTTATTATATAAAGTTTGAATGGAATCTCTAGTTGTTCCTGCAACATCGGTGACAATATTTCTTTCACTGTCGAGAAGTGCATTGGTTAAGGTTGATTTTCCAACATTTGGACGACCTGCAATAGTGATTTTGGGAAGTCCTTCAAAAGGATCTTTATATTCTGTATTTGGAAAATCTTTTACAATATCATCCAATAACTCTCCCGTTCCGGAACCTGTTGCGGAAGAAAGGGTGTAATATTTTTCAATTCCGAGTTGGTAAAATTCTGTTGCGTCAGTTTCTTCTTTTGCAGAATCTACTTTATTTACAACAATATAAGTTTGCTTATTGGCTCTGCGAAGCATTTCATAAATTTCGCGATCCGTTTCAGTAAGACCTTCTTCAACATTCAGCATAAAAATAACTGCGGTTGCTTCATCAATTGCCAATTCTACTTGACGGTCGATTTCATCCTGGAAAATATCTTCTGTATTTACTTCGTAGCCTCCTGTATCAATAACCGTAAACTCAACACCATTCCAATCAGATTTTCCGTAATGACGATCACGAGTTACTCCAGCTGTAGCATCAACAATAGCTTCTCTTCTTTCAAGTAAACGGTTAAAAAGTGTGGATTTTCCAACGTTGGGACGTCCAACAATAGCGACAATATTGCTCATCAAAATTTTGTTTAATAATCACCTTAAAGTAAAGATGAATTTGATTATCAATGGGTTTCCCGGTCTTTCCGAGCCCAAAAATTTTTGCAAAGATAATCGTTTGATTTTAAATAAATTATTAGTTGATGAAATTTAAAAATGGATTAAGCCATATTTTTTCATTAATTTCACATTCAAATCAAAAAAATTATGAAAAAAGTTCTTATTATTTTATTTGTGCTTTTTATTATTATTCAGTTTTTTAGAATTGACCAAACCAATCCTCCCATCAATAAAGGAATGGATTTTTTAACGGCAAAACGAACTCCGGAGGTTTTGGCAACCAATATTAGAAATGCTTGTTATGACTGTCATTCAAACGAAACAAAATATCCTTGGTACACCAACATTCAACCTGTTGCTTGGTTTATGAAAAGCCATATTGATGAAGGAAGAAAACATTTGAATTTTTCAACTTTTGCAACTTATGAACCTAAAAGACAAGCCCATAAATTAGAAGAATGTGTAGAAATGATTGAAAAAGGTGAAATGCCTTTAGAATCTTATATTTTAGGACATCCGGAAGCAAAACTCACCCCGGTTGAAAAAAAGGAAATGATGGATTATTTCAAAAAAATACAAACGGATACGGAAGCAACATATCAAATTATCACAAAATAATTTTTAAAAATTGGAGAATTCAGCTAAAATAGAAAATTCGAAATACTATGTCTTTTATGATGGCGATTGTGGCTTTTGCAACCATTGGGTACAGTGGATTTTAATAAATGATAAACAAGATCAATTTCTTTTTTCGGCATTACAATCAGATTTTGGACAGCATTTTCTGAAAGAAAGAGGTTTGGAACGGAAGCAATTCAACACCCTTTATCTTTGGAAACCAAATGAATTTTATCTTATAAAATCTGAAGCTGTTGCAAAAATCGCAAAAATTCTGGGTGGGAAATTTGCACTTCTCTCCTATCTCAATATTTTACCACGCTTTTTTTCTGATAAAATTTACGATAAAATTGCAGAAAACAGGGCTAAACTTGCAGGAGAAAAATGTTTTCTCCCCAATGAAAAAGAGCGTGCGAAGTTCATTAATTAAAACCAAATTTTAAACTCATCTTAGAAAACTTCTAAAAACCATCACACAACTCCAAATCAAAAATTTTATATTTGCAACTATGGAATATAATACACAAAGATCTCCACTACAAATGCCGGAATACGGAAGAATGATACAGCAGTTGGTGGAAAGATGCAAAGAGCTTCCCACAAAAGAAGAAAGAAACGAAATGGCCATGGCAATCGTGGATTTTATGGGACAAAGAAATCCACAACTTCGCGACGAAGAAAATTATAAACATAAACTTTGGGATCATTTATTTATTTTGGCAGATTATGATTTGGATGTAGATTCTCCCTATCCTTTTCCTACGGAAGAAGAACTTTCGGAAAAGCCGAAAAGAATGGAATACCCAAAACTTCAGGGCGATTTTAAATTTTACGGGAAAAGCATCTTACAACTTATTGAGCTTGCAATACAACAAGAAAATGGTGATGAAAAAGACGCTTTAATACAAGTTATTGCCAACAACATGAAAAAATCCTACAACATTTATAATAAGGAACATGTTACGGATGATGTTATTTTTCGTCACCTTAAAGAACTTTCCGATAACAGGCTAGATTTAACAAGTCTTGACACGCTGGAAAAAAGTAAAATATACTACAACAGCAATCGTAATAAAAACAACGGCAAAAACCAGAACAGCCAAAACAGGAAACGTCATAATAACCAGAAAAATAACAGAAAATAATGAGCGGTACATTTCAAATTAGAGGCGGAAAGCAACTCCATGGAGAAATAACTCCACAAGGAGCAAAAAATGAAGCATTACAAATTTTATGTGCCGTTCTATTGACAGATGAAGAAGTAAGAATTAAAAACATTCCCGATATTCATGATGTAAACCGTTTAATTGAAATTCTGGAAGATTTCGGTGTAAAAATCATTAAAAATGGAAAAGGCGATTTTACTTTCAAAGCCGATAAAGTGAATTTCGATTACGTAAAATCAAAAGAATTTAAAAAAGATGGTGCCAAATTAAGAGGTTCCATCATGCTTTTGGGACCCATGCTTGCGAGATTTGGGGAAGCCTATATGCCAACTCCGGGTGGAGACAAAATCGGAAGACGCAGATTAGACACTCATTTTCAAGGATTTGTGGAATTAGGAGCTGAATTTTCCTACGATGAAGAAGAATTTTTCTATTCATTAAAAGCAAAAGAACTTCACGGAAAATTTATTTTGTTAGAAGAAGCTTCTGTAACAGGAACAGCAAACGTCGTTATGGCTGCTGTTTTAGCGAAAGGAAAAACCAGAATTTACAATGCCGCTTGCGAACCTTATTTGCAACAATTGTGTAAAATGCTCAACAGGATGGGCGCAAAAATTTCCGGAATTGGATCTAATTTATTATCCATTGAAGGCGTATCTCAACTTCGGGGAACCGAACATACGATGCTTCCCGATATGGTAGAAATTGGTTCCTGGATTGGGATGGCAGCAATTACAAAATCTGAAATTACCATTAAAAATGTAAACTGGAATCATTTAGGCGTCATTCCCGGAACTTTCAGAAAATTGGGAATTCAGTTGGAACAAAGTGGTGATGATATTTATATTCCTGCACAGGAACATTATAAAATTTCAAAATTTATTGATGGCTCTATATTAACGGTTTCAGACGCACCATGGCCAGGATTTACTCCTGATTTACTATCGATTGTATTGGTTACTGCTACCCAGGCAAAAGGAACGGTTCTTATTCATCAAAAAATGTTTGAATCGCGTTTGTTTTTTGTAGATAAATTAATTGATATGGGAGCACAAATTATCTTATGTGATCCTCATAGAGCTACGATTGTCGGATTAAACCAAGAATCCCCTCTTCGTGGAACCACTATGATTTCTCCCGATATTAGGGCAGGAAATGCTTTATTGGTTGCTGCACTTTCCGCAGAAGGAAAATCGATCATCCACAATATCGAGCAAATTGACCGTGGTTATGAAAATATCGACGGAAGATTAAAAGCTCTTGGAGCGGATATTGAAAGAATTTAAAAATAAAAAAAAGAGGGAAATTTAGAAAAATTTCCCTCTTTGTCTCATGTGTGGATTATGCATGT
>JAEZWE010000244.1 GCA_023420435.1 Bacteroidota bacterium | reverse complement strand
CTATAGGAGATATTGTTCATGATACCAACCAAAGAAGTGATAATGCTTTAGCAGAAGCGACTTTAAGAATGCTAGGTTTTCAGAAAAAAGGAGATCAAACGTTGAATACAGGAAGAGAAGTTGTTTTAGAACATTTAAGAGATGTGAATTTTGATCTTGCAGGTTTGAATTATGCTGATGGAAGCGGACTTTCAAGAAATAATACCGTAACACCTATTGCACAGGTAAAATATTTATCTTCTTTATTAGGGGAAAAATATTATAAAAGTTATTTTGAATCTTTACCTATTGGTGGACAAAGCGGAACTTTGAAAAAAATGTTTTTAGGAAACGGTTATGGACAGGTTTTTGCAAAAACAGGAACTTTAAATGGCGTAAAAACTTTGGCGGGTTATCTTAAAACACACTCCGGAAAAACATTGGTTTTTTCTTTGCTGATTAATAATTATTCCGGCTCTGTAGATATGGTGAAACTTCGTATGGAACGTTTGTTGGAGCCGGCATTAAATCTGTAGAATAAAAAATTATAAAAATTAAAACCTTTCCTTGCTGGAAGGTTTTTTTTATATCTTTATCCCTTAATGATTTCGATATTATGAAAAAAATATATTTACTTTTTTTAATGGGATTTTTTCAATGTTTTTTTTCGCAGGAAGACATTGATAAGCAGGGTTTAATTCTAAAAGAACAAAATTCTTATTTGCAAAAAATGCCTGCAGGAAATGTTAATAACAATACTTTGAATTACGATTTGAGATATCAAAGAATGGATTTGTCATTAGATCCTGCCATTTATTCCGTTCAAGGAAGTGTAACTTCGCATTTCATCCCGAATCAAGATATCTCCAGTATTTATTTTGATCTTACTACACAATTAACGGTTTCACAGGTAACTTTTCATGGTAATAATCTAACATTTCAACAACTTCCCACCAAAGAATTGAAAATTGATTTTGCTTCCGCTTTGCCGGCAAATACTTTGGATTCATTAACCATTCATTATTCAGGAGCTCCGGATCCGCAATATTCAGCATTTTCCACTTCTGCACAAAGTTCAGTTCCCGTCATGTACACCCTTTCTGAACCTTACGGAGCGCAAGATTGGTTTCCCACAAAGCAAAGTTTAAACGATAAAATTGAAAAATTTGAATTTAAAATCAATACGCCAAGTCAATATAGTGTTGCTGCCAATGGAACTTTAATGTCTGAAACCAATTTGGTAAATTCAAGAAAACTTACTTATTACAAAAGTTTATATCCCATCACAGCTTATTTGGTAGCACTTTCAATTACCAATTTTACAAAATTGAATGACGTTATCGGAAATCCGCCTTTTCCTTTTGTAAATTATCTTTATCCATCAACGATTTCAAACACGGCTGTTATGGATAATATTGAATGGACAAAACAAGCCATGATACTTTTTGAAAATTATTTTGGAACTTATCCTTTCCGTAACGAAAAATATGGACACATGCAGTTTAGTTTTAACGGGGTTTGTATGGAACATCAAACGATGTCTTCGATGAGCAGTTTTGGAAAAGGAGTTATTGCTCATGAACTGGCCCATCAATGGTTTGGTGACAAAGTAACTTGCGGCGCTTGGAATGACATCTGGTTAAATGAAGGTTTTGCAACATTTGGTGAACATTTGGTGAATGAAAAACTTTTGATGACTAACAGCGAATTTTTAAATTATTTGGCCGGACAAAAAAATTATATCACTTCAGCTGCTGGTGGAAGTACTTATGTTGCTGATGCTAATTTAGGAAGTGTCGGAACTATTTTTAGCGGAAGATTAACCTATGCAAAGGGAGGTTTTATTGTTCGTATGCTGAAATGGATTTTAACGGATCCTGTTTTTTATCAAGCTTTGAAAGATTATCACCAAAGACCAAATTTGGCTTACAACTATGCAAGAACTGCCGATTTAGCCAATTCATTACAGCTTTCAACAGG
This sequence comes from Bacteroidota bacterium, assembly GCA_023420435.1. Taxonomy (GTDB): domain Bacteria; phylum Bacteroidota; class Bacteroidia; order Flavobacteriales; family Weeksellaceae; genus JAEXBA01. Next base: position 8,097 of record JAEZWE010000244.1, on the reverse strand, counting down.
ACGCAATTTCACAGAATTTTTTAATGATTGGGTTTATGGACAGGGTTATCCAACGTATGATGTCCGTTGGAAACAGTCTGCTTTTGATCAAAGTATTACATTTAAAATCAACCAAACACAAAGTCATTCTTCTGTAAGTTTTTACGAAATGCCGCTTCCGATAAAAGTTAACGGAACCAATGGTGAAGTTGCCTATTTGAAACCTGAAAATACTGCAAATGGTCAATTTTTCACTTTTCCTTTAAGTTTTACGGTGTCTTCTGTGGAATTTAATTATGAACATCAAATTTTGGAAAGAAACTCCACCGTTATGATGGATAATGCTTTAAGTACTTCTGATTTTGAATTAGAACAAATGGCCTTGTTCCCAAATCCGGCAAAAAATCAACTTTTTGTGAAAGGATTGAATAAAAATGAAAGTTTTAAAATTTTTGCTGTAGAAGGAAAATTGGTGAAAAGCGGAATCTATGAACCTTCGAAGTCCATCAATATTACTGAACTGGTTCCAGGAAATTATATCATTCAAATCAAAGAAAGAAATTTGAAATTCATCAAAAATTAAAAAATTAAAAAAAATAATCAGCCCTCAATTTTGAGGGCTTTTTTGTAAATTAGCCCATCAAAAAAATCAAAAAAATATGATTTCACCAAAATATCTTGAAACCTTACAAAACGAACTTCAAAACATCCAAAACGACGGACTTTTCAAAAGAGAACGTATCATTACTTCGCAACAGTCTGCGGAAATTGTTGCTAACGGAAAAACCCTTCTGAACTTTTGTGCCAACAATTATTTAGGACTTTCCAACAATCCTGAAGTTATGAAAGCTTCGCAAGATATGATTGAAAGTCACGGTTACGGAATGTCTTCTGTTCGTTTTATCTGTGGAACTCAGGATATTCATAAAGAATTGGAAGAAAAAATTTCAAAATTTTTAGGATTGGAAGACACTATTCTTTACGCTGCTTGTTTTGATGCCAATGGTGGTGTTTTCGAGCCTCTTTTTACCGATCAAGATGCGATAATTTCAGATGAACTAAATCATGCTTCGATTATTGATGGTGTAAGACTTTGTAAAGCAGTAAGATATCGTTATAAAAATAATAATATGGAGGATTTGGAAGCTCAGCTTATTGAAGCTTCAAAACAAAATCACCGTTTTAAAATTATTGTTACGGACGGAGTTTTCTCGATGGACGGAATTGTTGCCGATTTAAAAGGAGTTTGTGATTTGGCTGATAAATATGATGCTTTGGTAATGGTTGACGATTCTCATGCTACAGGATTTATCGGAAAAACCGGACGTGGAACCCATGAAGCTAATGATGTAATGGGAAGAGTAGATATTATCACTTCAACGCTTGGTAAAGCTTTAGGTGGCGCTTTAGGAGGTTTTACTTCGGGAAAAAAAGAAATTATCGATATGCTTCGTCAGCGTTCAAGACCGTATTTATTTTCTAATTCTTTAGCTCCGGGAATTGTTGGTGCTGCGATAAAAGTTTTGGATATGATTTCTGAAGATACTTTCAGAAGAGACACGGTAATGGAAAATGCAGAATATTTCAGAACACAGATGAAAGCCAAAGGTTTCGATATTCCTGATGGAGATGCAGCTATTGTTCCTGTAATGCTTTATGATGCGCCACTTTCTCAAAAAATGGCTGAAAAATTAATGGATGAAGGAATTTATGTAATTGGTTTCTTTTATCCTGTGGTTCCAAAAGGAAAAGCGAGAATTCGGGTTCAGCTTTCTGCGGCACATACTAAAGAACATTTAGATAAAGCCATTGCTGCCTTTGAAAAAGTGGGAAAGGAATTGAATGTAATTTCATAAATTAATGAAAAAAGTATTCTTTTTTATTGTTGTAATATTTTTTTCTGAGCTTAGTTTCTCCCAATCTGAAAAAAAAAATATTTTGACTTTCAGTGGAATAGAGCCAATTTTTTCTAAAAGGTTTAACCTCGGATATATTCGTGAAATAAATGAAAAAATTTGGTTGGGAACTTCGGTAGGAATAAGCCAGAATATTATTGGACCTGTAGAAGAAGAGTACAAAAATCACCGTGCATTTGAGATACGTCCTGAAGTTTTATATAGCTTGGCTCCTAAAACAAAAGCTAAACATTTTGTTTCTTTGGAAGGTTATTATATCAATGTTAACAAAAATATTTTCGAAGGACGTTATTTTCAAAAAGAAGGCTACACGTTTGCTTTTGATTTTGCTAATTATAGGAGAAAAACCACTGGATTAAACCTTAATTATTCATGTCTTTTAAATTTTAATTCATCCGGAAATTTTGGTTTAATGCCAAAAATTGGTTTTGGGCTTAGAAACAACATGGTAGAATATTACAATGTTCAAAATCCTCGTGAAGTTGAAAACGGGATTGATGATATTACTTTGGGATTTAAAAATCAAAGAACTCAAGGTTCAACAACTGGTGCTGCGTTTGTTATGGATGTGAAATTGTTTTACCGATTTTAGCCTTATTTTGCTATCTTTGCCACTAAATTTTTTGGATGCTTTACACCATCATCAAAGCGATTCACCTCATTTTTATGGTAAGTTATTTTGCGGGGATTTTTTACCTCGTAAGACTGTTTGTTTACTATAAAGATACCGATGAATTTGAAGAAAATAAAAGGAAAATTTTGCGTGAACAATATGTTTTCATGGCGAGAAGATTATGGAATATTATCACTGTTCCCGCAGGAATAATTATGTTGGTTAGCGGAATAACCATGATTTTTCTAAATTTTGGCTTAATGAAAACCCCTTGGTTTCACTTAAAACTCACCTTTTTGATTGGCTTGGCATTTTATCATTTTTGGTGCTGGAAAAAAGTGCTGCAAATGAAAAATTTGAACGGAAATATTTTTCCCATTGCCAACATCAAACTTCGCCAAGCTAACGAAATTGCGACTTTCATTTTATTTCTGGTTGTTTTTACGGTTATTCTAAAATCTTTGGTTATTGAATATTGGTGGCAATTAATTCTCGGATTTTTCGTTTTGGTATTCGTGATTATGATGACGGTAAAATTGGTCAACAAAAACAAAAAAACAACTTAACAACACAACGACTTTACATTTTTATATGTTAGCAATATTTAAAAAAGAACTTTGGAGTTATTTCGGAAACTGGAGCGCTTGGTTAATTATCGGAGCTTTCAGTTTAATCGGAACACTTTTTCTATTTTTCTTTGAAAACGATTCCAATATTTTTGAAATCGGAACCGCTTCTCTGCAAAGTTATTTTGCACTTTGTCCTTGGCTTTTAATGTTCATTATCCCGGCTTTGGCTATGAAAACATTTGCTGAAGAACAACAAAGCGGAACTTTGAACTGGCTTTTTTCTCAACCCATAAAAATTTCAGAAATTGTTCTTGGAAAGTTTTTTTCAGTTTGGTTGGTTGGTGTTTTATGTGTTATTCCTTCTTTAGTTTATCTGTACACGGTTTATGTTTTGGGAGTTCCTGCCGGAAATATTGATATGGGAGCAACTTTGGGAAGTTATTTTGGTTTAATTCTTTTAATTGCTGCTTTTTCAGGAATTGGAATTTTAGCTTCATCACTTTCCAATAACCAAATTATGGCTTATTTGTTGGGCGTTTTTATGTGTTTCATTCTCTATTTTGGAATTGAACAATTAGCCAGTTATAAACTTTTGGGCGGTGCAGATTATTTCCTTTCAAAAATTGGTTTTTATCAGCATTTTATAGGTTTTTCTCGTGGATTAATCGATTTAAAAGATGTTGCTTATTTCTTTTTAGTGATTAGTTTGAGTTTATTATTGTCCGTTTATTTTGTCGAAAAAAAGAAGTAGAATAATGAAGAATTTTGATTTTAAAAATCCATACATCAAGGCATTAATCATAATTTTGCCAATTTTTGTTTTACTGAATTTTTTCGGCTGGCGTTTAGATCTAACCAAAGAAAAAAGATATACGCTTTCTGATTCAACTGTAAAAGTTCTGAAATCGGTGAAAAAACCCATGATGGTTGAAGTTTATCTGGAAGGTGATTTTCCGGCAAGTTTCAAACAATTGCAGAACGAAACCAAATTTATGTTGGAAGAATTCCGAAAAATAAATTCCAAAATTGATTTTAAATTTATTGATCCTATCAAAACCAAAATGTCGCAAGATACTTTAATGGCAATGGGAATGCAGCCTTCACAGTTAACCGATTTGAAGGAAGGAGAAGCCAAACAAATTGTCATGTTTCCTTACGCTGCGATAAAATATAATAAATATGGAGCTTCACTTCCTCTCATTATTCAGCAAAGTGGAATTTCTTCTGAAGATCAACTGAACCGTTCCATCGAAAATTTAGAATATAATCTTATTTCTAACATTAAAGGTCTTGTTCAGGAAAATAGAAAAAATGTTGGAATTTTAGTGAATCAGGATGAATTAAGACCAGATGAATTTCGTGGTTTTATGGAAATGACTTTAGAAAATTACAATTCCGGACCTGTCGTTCCTGAAAATGGAGTAGATCTAAGTCTTGCCGATGTTCCAAAACTAAAACAAATGGACGCATTAGTAGTCGCAAAACCGCGCAAAGAGTTCACCAATACAGAAAAAGTGGTTTTGGATCAGTACATTATGAATGGCGGAAAAATGCTGTGGATGATTGACGGCGTAAACGCAGAAATGGATACTTTATATCAATCCAAAAAAATCATGGCTTATCCTGTAGATTTGAATATGACGGATTTTTTCTTCAATTACGGGATTAGAATTAATAATGGATTGGTAAAAGATTTCAAAAAATCGGCTTTAATTAGAATTGTACAGGGTGAAGTTGCCGGAAATCCACAATTTGGAAGTTTTCTTTGGCCTTATTTTCCTTTGGGAATTGCCGAAAATAAAAATCCGATAACCAAAAATATCAATCCTATAAAATTTGAATTTCCAACTGCAATCGATACTTTGGGAAGACCAGGAATTAAAACCAACGTTTTATTTGAAAGCAGCGACAGAACTGCCGTAAAACCGGTTCCGAATTTTGTTTCGCTTTCAGAAATTGTTCGAACAGATTCTATTGCCGAATTTGAAAAACCAACACCTCCGAAAATTTTTGCAGTTTCTTTGGAAGGAAAATTCAAATCGGCTTATGCTGCAAGAAGTGAAAAAACTTCTTATCCCGGCTTTAAAGCACAAAGTCCTGAAAATAAAATGATTATTATTTCAGATGGTGATGTCGGAAGAAATCAAATGGTGAAAGGACAACCTCTTCCTTTAGGCGTTGATATACTTACAAAACAGGAATACGGAAATGAACAGTTTTTGCGAAATGCTCTGGATTTTCTTTTGGATGATGCCAATTTAATGGAACTTAGAAACCGAAATATTGAGCAAAGACTTTTGGACAGACAAAGAATTATCGACGAAAAATCGAAATGGCAATGGATTAATTTGCTATTGCCTTTGGTGATTTTAGGAGGTTTAGGATTTTTGTTTTTCTGGCTCCGAAAAAGAAAATTTGCATAATTCCCCTCCTTTGGAGGAGTGGCGAAAATTTCTTTGAAATTTTTGAAGGGGTGGTTTTAAAACTTATATATCTTTTATAAAATCTTCAAAATCATAAAAAAATCTTTCGAAGCCATCCATTTTTTCAACAAAAAATTCAAAAATTTCGCGCCACGAATTTTTGTTAAAGATGGAAACACCGGTTTTTTCTACCCAAATTCTGGAAATTATTTTCCCGTTCTCCAAGGTATAAAATTCCTCTTTTTGAAATTCTCCCACATAATCTTTCAACAAATCTTCTAAAGACCAAATCTTTTCGTAATAGGCATTTCGGAAGATTTCATCCTTTATTTCGATGTCTAAAGAAACTTCAGCTTTCTTTTTATCGGCAGAAAATTTAAAAGAAAAATCTTTTATTTTAGTGTCATACAAAATCCATTTTCTGGGGAAACTTTTTCCAAAAGCAATCCAAAATTCTTTTTTTATTTGTGCGGCTTCTTCTTTACTGAACATATTTTTAGTTCAAAGTTTTAGGTTCAAATGGTATAAATTTTTCAAAAATAGTTATTCTTGATAACTTCTTTGGTCTTCTAACTTCCAGCTTCCGACTTTTACTTATTTTCGCCAAAAAATATTTTTATGAAAAATCTTTATATCGTTGCACTTTTCCGTTTCAAAGAAAATTATTTAATGGATGCTATCGAAATTTTAAAAAAATTGGTGAATGAAACCCGCAAAGAAGAGGGTTGTTTGCAATACGACCTTATTGAAGATAATGAAAACAAAGGCGTTTTTTTCTTGATGGAACTTTGGGAATCTGCAGAACACCACTTCAAGCATAATGGAACCGAACATTTGTTGAATTTCAGAAATCAATCCGCCAACATGGTGGAAGAATCTGCGTTGGTGTATAAAGGCTTTAAAATTTTCTAAAAAAGTAAAACTCGAGAATTTCTCGAGTTTTTATTTATTTGAATGTGGCTCCGAAAACTTCTGAAAAGTACTTTTTAATTTTTTCTTTTACTTCGGCAACTTCGGATTCTGAAAATTTTCTTTCCAGTTCCCGAGCTAAAGAAGTCACCGATTTATCTTTAATTCCACAGGGAATAATGTATTCGAAATAACGCAAATCGGTATTTACATTTAAAGCAAAACCATGCATTGTCACCCATTTTGAAGTTTTTACGCCCATAGCACAAATTTTCCTCGCATAAGGTTTTCCTACATCCAGCCAAACTCCGGTTTCACCCTCACTTCTTTCTCCTTTTAAGCCATATTCTGCAATGGTTCTTATAATTACTTCTTCCAAATTTCGCATGTACAAATGGATGTCGGATTTAAAATTATCTAAATCCAAAATGGGATAACCAACAATTTGTCCAAAACCATGATAGGTGATATCACCACCACGATTGGTTTTTACAAAAGACGCTTCAATTTCTTTTAGTTTTTCAGAATTTGCCAGCATGTTTTCTTCATCACCGGATTTTCCTAAAGTGTAAACGTGCGGATGTTCCACAAAAAGGAAATAATTGGGTGTTTCTTCAGAAATTCCATCCGTTCTGTCACGATTTTTAAGTTTTAAATCGATGATGGATTTCATTAAATTTTCCTGATATTCAAAAGCGGGAACATAATCCATTAAATGAAGATCTCGGAATATTAATGTTTTATTTTGGGTAATTGTCATTTTAAAATTTTAAAACACAAATTTAAGAAATTAAATATTATGCAATACGTAATAATTGGTAAAAATTTTTATGAACCGTAATCTTTGTAAGCGTTGTTGACGATATCACTAATCACTTCCAAAATGATGGAACGGTCTTCTTCATTATTAATATCCAATCCTACAAATTTACTTCCATTAGATTCTGCATGGATAGTTAGATAATAAGTGGAGGAAATAAGAAGTGCTAAAACCGCTCTGTATTTTTTTGGATTTTTTTTGAAATGAGGTGCCATAACACTTTCAAACAAACCATCACCTAAAGCTTCTCGGTGATCCGATAGTTTTCTTAATATTTCGTTGTATTCATATAGTTCCCAAACAATGATTTTTTGCAATTCTTTATTTTTGAGCATTGCTTCATACATATTGGAAACTAAAATTTTCGAAAGTTCTTTTCCGTGATCTGATAAATCGATTTTCGAAAAATCAATCTCGCCAATGGTGCTTCCAAAATCATGAGACCTTAGATATTCATTAATGAGATTTTCTGCAGAACCAAAATAATTGTATATCAATTTTTTGTCAACACCGGCTGTTTCTGCAATTTTAGTAAGCTTTAAATCATGGAAACCTTTGGTTCTGATGATTTTTCCTACTGTTCTTAACAGCTTAATTTTCGTTCTTTCCTTATCTCTAATGGGGCCACTTACAATTTTTCTTGGCATGGTTAAGATTTATCAATTTTTTTTATAAAATAATGTAAATTTTTCACTTTTATGTGATATATATTTTTTTGTATATTTGCTTAACAAACAAAAATGATGAGGTAAAATTAATTTACTTCCAAAGTAACTGCAAATGCAGTTACTTTTTTATTTTAAAAAGTTCTCTAAAATTACCTTTCCAAAAGGAGTTAAGATGCTTTCCGGATGATACTGCACCGCAT
>JAEZWE010000229.1 GCA_023420435.1 Bacteroidota bacterium | reverse complement strand
AATGGAAGAAATGGCTTTTGCACGACCTTTAATGCTGAAATTTAGATTTTCTTCACGCAACTGTTCCGAAACTTCTTTGGTGAATTCCTGAACGTATTTTTCACGATGATCTTTAGCAATTTCAAGTTTTTCGGTTATTTCATTAAAAATATCGGGGTTGTTGTATTTTAAAGATAAATCTTCAAGCTCCGACTTGATGTTGTACAAACCTAAACGATGTGCTAAAGGCGCATAAATATAAACGGTTTCGGAAGCAATTTTTTTCTGCTTATCAGGAGCCATGCTTTCCAAGGTTCGCATATTGTGAAGACGGTCTGCAATTTTGATTAGTATGACTCTGAAATCTTCAGAAAGCGTTAAAAGCAGTTTTCTATAATTTTCACTCTGAATCGAAATATTCTGATGATTCATAATGGAAATTTTCGTGAGTCCATTCACAATGTTGGCAATTTTTTCACCAAACATTTTTTTCAAATCTTCATACGTATATTCTGAATCTTCGATAACATCGTGTAAAAGTGCACAAGCAATTGAAGTGGCACCCAAACCAATTTCTTCAGCCACAATTTTAGCAACTGCAATAGGATGATAAATATAAGGTTCGCCGGTTTTTCGGCGTTGGTCTTTATGAGCATCCAAAGCGATATCAAAAGCTTTACGAATCAGTTTGTTGTTTTCTTCGTCAAGTGTTCGATAAGTATTGGAGATTAAATCTTTGTAACGTGCAAGTATTTCTTTGTTTTCTTGCTCTATATCGTAAACCATAATAAGGCATTTCGTTACGAAAATAGAAAAAAAAGTGAAAAATGACAAGACTTAGAAAGTGAAAAATCCGCTAAAAAACGGATTTTATAATAATTTCATTGTTTTAGCTTCTTCCAAAACTAACTTCAGAGTTTATTCCCGGATGAAAGTGATCATGATGCCGGATTTGTTTTGGATTGCGGATTTCTATTTTAGCTTTAGTTTCCAGAATTCTACGAAGTTCATTTCCGTCGCCAATAGATAAATCAAAATGATCCATATGCTGAACTCTATAAAAATCAAAAATATTTGTTACCATGCTATTTTCTATCTCGTCTTTTACTAAGACCGACAGTAAGAAAGCCTCTTTTTGGTTTTCTTCTGTTACAATGTCTGAAGCTGAAAATCCTGCAATTTGTAAACTGTTGGTAATTTTTGCAGGTTTTTCTTTCCCACGGAATAAACCGATAACATGTGTAGTTTTCATTACATTGTTTTAAAATTAAGAATTAGATCTTACAAATTTTACGATTTTTAATTCATATACACAAGGGATTATCAGATTTTCAACAATTAAAAAATCCGACATTATAAAAAAGCCGGATTCTGAATGAAATTAAAATTTGTTTTTTGCTATGAAGTTAAACTGTTAAGATTCTACACAAAAACGATTCCAAATTTTAAAATAATTAGTTAAAACAATAATTTTTAACAAATATTTAATAGTTATCATTCTAATTTTATACAATAGCAAAAGCCACCCAAAAATGGATGGCTTTTTTTATAAGAACATTTGTATTTATTTTTTGTCGGAAGAATAAGCTAAAGGTTTATCGCCTTTATCTCCTTTTTTCTTCAACAAATCATAAGCAACAGCAGAAGCTACGAAAATGGACGAATACGTACCGAAAGCAATACCCAAAAGTAATGCAAACATGAATCCTCTCAAGTTTTCTCCACCAAAAATAAAGATGGCTGTAATTACCAAAATGGTAGTAAATGAAGTGTTGAAAGTTCTCCCTAATGTACTGGAAATAGCATCATCAAAAAGTCCCGCCAAAGTAATGGATTTTCTTTCACGAAGATATTCACGAATTCTGTCGAATACAATTACGGTATCATTAATGGAATATCCTAAAACGGTAAGAACTGCCGCAATGAAATCCTGATTAATTTCCATGTTGAAAGGCATTACTTTGTGCAATAAAGAGTAAGCTCCCAAAATGATAATTGCATCGTGCGCTAAAGCTAAAACTGCTCCTAAAGAGAATTGCCATTTGTTGAAACGGAATAAAATATAAATGAAAATTCCGGCTAATGCAGCAATTAATGCAAATGTTCCTCCAGTTTTAATATCATCTGCAACGGTTGGTCCAACTTTCGTTGAAGAAACAATCCCGTAATCTCCGTTGTTAGAAGATTTGAAACTTTCAATCGTAGCTCCAGAAGGAAGGTATGGTTTCAAACCTTGGAATAATTTAGATTCAATTTCCTGATCTGCTGCTAAAGATTCGTCATCAATTTTGAAATCGGTGGTAATTTTTAACTGATTATCGTTTCCGTAAGTCTTGATATCTACCGATTCATGTTTTCCATCAGCAGTTTTGAAAAGTGGAGCTATTGAACTTTCTACTTTTGCAGCATCAACATTTTGTTCAAATCTTACCACATAGTTTCTTCCTCCTTCGAAATCGACACCATATTTAAATCCGTTTGCGAAAATTGAAATTAAACTCGCTATGGTAAGGACTGCAGAAATAATATAAGCGTATTTTCTTTTTCCAATAAAATCGATCCAGATATTTCGGAACATATTTTTTGTAGGAGGAGTCCATACTGAAAGACCTTTTCCTTTGTTCAGTCTCGCAAAAATCATTACTCTTGACAAAAGAACTGAAGTAAAGAAAGTCATCAAAATACCAATAATTAAAGTAATTGCGAAACCTTTAATAGGTCCAGTTCCGAAAAAATAAAGTACAACAGCCGTTAAAATTGTGGTTAAGTGTCCATCCACAATTGCAGAAAGTGCATGCTTGAAACCATCCGTATAAGCTTGTTTGATGCTTTTTCCGGCAAATAACTCTTCTTTTGTTCTTTCGTAAATAATTACGTTGGTATCAACAGCCATAGCCATCGATAACACAATACCGGCAATACCGGGAAGTGTAAGTGTTGCATCCACGGAATCCATAATTCCGAAAATATAGAAAAGGTTGATCACCATGGCAATTACCGCATAAACTCCGGCTCCACCATAATAGAAAATGATGTATGCAATAATTAAAACAAATGCAATAAGGAATGATAAGAAACCTGCATTAATAGATTCCTGACCTAAAGATGGACCAACAACATCATGCTGAACCAATTTTGCACTTGCAGGCAATTTTCCGGCTCCTAAAACATCTACCAATTCCTGAGCTTCAGCTTGAGTGAAATTACCGGAAATTCTTGTTCTTCCGTTTGGAATGGCTTCGTTAACGTTTGGAGCAGAATAAACAATATCATCCAAAGATACCGCTACTGGTTTTCCAACGTTTTTCTCTGTCATAATTTTCCAATCTCTGGAACCAGAAGCGTCCATTTGCATATCCACTTCTACTCTTCCCAATTGGTCATAAGAAATATTTGCCGTTTCTACAGCTCCATCTACAGGAGCTTTTTGCGTCATATTTCCACGAATTGCATACAAAGCCAAATTGTCTGGATCGTTAGACTCAGGTTTGTAGCCCCACATGAATTTCGTGTATTTTAAATTTGCCGGACGTGCATTTTTAGCAACATCGCTATTTAAAATTTTATTTACTACAGCAGTGTCTGATAATTTTACATTGGCAATACTACTAGGGATTTTTAAACTTTGAACTTGAATTAATTTTTCAAAATTGATGTTTTTTGGAACGCCCATTGAATCTGCTTTTGCAGAAACCAATGTTCCTAAAGTTTGCAAATAAGGATAAACTTCCTGAATCTGCTGTACTTCCCAAAACTGAAGTTTTGCAGAAGTTTGAAGCATTTTCTTTACTTTATCGATGTCTTTTACACCTGGCATTTCCACCGCAATTCTTCCAGTTCCGGGAACTCTTTGAACGTTAGGTTGGGTAACACCCATTTTATCAATACGGGTTCTGATTACTTCAAAAGCAGTTCCTGTAGAAAGTTCAATTCTTTTTCTTACAATGTCTTTTACCTGTTCATCCGTACTGTTGTATTTAATTTCAGAAAGGTTGGTATTTCCAAAAACATCCGGATCTGCAAGTTTAAGGTTAGTTCCTTTTTCCTGATTTACAGCAGCAAACTGATCAAAAAAGTTTTCAATATAGCTTTTTGTTGAATTTTTCTGCGCTTCATCGGTTCTGTCCAAAGCTTCTACAAGCGTAGGATTGGTAGAATAATTGGTTAAATTATTTACCAAATCTCTTTGGTTGATTTCCAAAAGAAGATTTATCCCTCCTTTTAAGTCCAAACCAAGTTTCATTTCTTTTTCCTTTGCTTTGGTGTAGTAAAGTTTCGTGAAACCCAGATTTAATGTATCTTTTTTGATACGGGCAATTTCTTTTTCATTGCCTCTAGCAGCAGCAATTTCCTTTTCTTTTTTGTTAACATACCAGGTTGGTAATAATTCGTTGATACAAATTAACCCCAGTACAATAGCAATAATGGTAATAAGTCCTTTTCCTTGCATTTTAATACAACTTAAATTTTAGTCGGCAAATATAATGTTTTTGATAGGAATTAAGAATTTTTTAACGAAATGATTTTTTAATTAATTTGCTTTTTAAATCAATCGGTTATTTTTTGCCTTTTCTATCGCTTCCAATTTGGAATGTACCTGAAGTTTTTGATAAATATTTTCGGTGTGTTTTCTCACCGTTGATGGTGAAACGAAAAGATTTTCTGCAATGGCTGTATAACTCAATCCTTTGCAAATCTGTTCCAGCACGTCAATTTCCCGTTCTGTTAAATGGATATTTTCTTCAGAATGGGTTTCAAATTTTTGTGGATTTCTTAAAAATTTCAAAGTTTTTAAAGCAATTGTTGGATTCATTGCGGCACCTCCGTTTAAAGTTTCGAGAATTCCGTTGTAGAGTTTTTGAGGTTCGATATCTTTCAACAAATAACCATCAGCTCCGGCTTTAATGGCATTAAAAATATTTTCGTCGTTATCAAAAACCGTTAACATAATAATTTTGATATGCGGATATTTTGATTTGATTTCCAGCGTGGCTTCAATTCCGTTTTTTTTGGGCATTTCAATGTCCATCAAAATTAACTGTACGTATTTTTCTTCTTCTAATTTTTTCAGAATTTCATTTCCGTTTTCTGCTGTAATTTTCACTAAAATATCGTCGTAAAAAGATAATTTATCGACAATGGCTTTGGTGAGAAAACGGTTGTCGTCCACAATGGCAATATTAATTTTGGAACTCATTTTTAGGTATTTTTAGTTGTACAAGTGATCCTGTTTCGGTGGAATTTATGGAGAAATTTCCACCCAAATCTTCGGCTCTTTTCCCCATGGAAACCAGTCCGTTTCCTTCAAAATTTTCATCGGTTTTAAATCCTTTTCCGTTGTCTTTAATTTCTAAAATAAATTCTTTATTGTTTTCCGACAAAATGGTTTTAATGATTTTGGCATCGGAATGTTTGATGGCGTTATTTACCGATTCCTGTAAAATTCGATACACGTTCATCCCGGTTTTGGAGTTCAGTTTTATTTCCCGGTCATTGATTTTGTTTTGGAAGGTAAATTTTATTTTTCCGGAAGCGTTTTCGGCGTTATTAATGAAATTCAAAATTCTTCCGTACAAATCTTCAATGGTGATTTCGGAATTGTTCATCGCCCAAATCGTATCCCGAAGTTCGGAAATGGTTTCCCGCGTAAATTCATTAATTTTCGATAAACGGTGGTTAAGTTTTTCTTCCTGATTTCCCAAAAATTGTTTGGTGGTATCGATGGAAGAAATAATAAAAGTGAGCTGCGAACCGATATTATCGTGCAAATCCCGAGAAATGGAAAGTCGCTGTTCCTGCAATTTGTTTTGATTTTCAATTTCGTAAAGAGCAAGTTTCAGGGCGTTTTCTTTGTTTTGTTTTTCGATTTTAAATTTTTGCTTTTGATAGATAAAATACCCGATAAGTCCTATAATAAAAGTTAAAGTCAACAATCCGAAAATCATAAAATTTCGGTTTTTTACTTGTAACTCTGCATTTTTAATTTTGGCTTGTTGCGCAAAAATTTGGTTTTGTTTTTCGGTGGTTTCATATTGTACGGTGAGTTCATTGATTTGTTTTGCTTTTTCTAAAGACACCCTTTCTGTTTCGTTTTTATTGAATTTTTCAAAATATTCCAAAGCGGTTTTGTAGTCGCCTTTCTTTTTGTATAATTCGTGAAGTGCTTCTAATGCTTCCGATTCAAATCTGGGTTTGTCGGTTTTTTCCAATTCTGCTAATACATTTTTTAAAATTTTTTCAGATTTATTGAATTCCCCTTTTCTTAAATAAATTTTTCCCAGATTAATGATGGTTACAAACCGTTTTTTACTTTGATCTTCCAGCGCCAAAAGTGTATATTTTTCTGCAAGATCCAACTTGCCGATTTTGTTGTATGTGTTTCCCAAATTGGAATACCAAGTGTGTATATATTTTGATTTTTTTTGCTTTTTAAAATGTTCTATAGCCTTTAAATTGTAGAAAATGGCTTTTTCATAATCTTTCAGCTCATCGTACGCAATTCCTATTAAACCGTAATTTCTCCCGATATAATTTTCGTTTTTTACACCTGTTATCTGCAATCCTTTTTGGTACCATTCAATCGCTTTTTTATAATCTTCCATTCTGTCATAAGTATATCCAATTTGAAGAATAGCATTGAGTTGCTCATCCTTTAGCAATAATTTTTTAAAAATATTAAGAACTTGATGTCCGGTTTTTAATGCTTCCTTATATTTTCCCTGATCTTCCAAAAGTTTATGTTTGTTGTGTAAAACTTTAGCAACAATGGTATCATTAATGCCTTTCAAATTTTGAATAGCGCGGTCTAAATGCTGTGCTTCTTCCGTTTGTTTTCCTAAAAATTTGTAGAATTGTGCTTTTTCGAATTCCACCTTTCCTTTCATTTCTTTTGAGATGGCAACTTCGGAAGAGCGGTTCAGAAAAATAAGGCTGCTGTCCATATTTTTTGACGCCATTTCGTGAGTTAATTGGATGAATAATTGCGCTTTCTCATCTCCTTTTGCAGTTTTTATGAGCTTTTGCAAACTATCCTTCTTGGAAACGGAAGGTTGTACTTGCGCAACAAGTATCGAACTATGGAATAAAAAATAAAGGAATAAAAATAATCTCATCCAGAGCTTTTTTCTAAAATTATGAAATTTTTAAGAATTTTCGGTTAAAAATTTATGGCTCATCTGTAATAAATTTTTGCTTTGTCTACAGATATAATGGAGAAATTGGAGTTGAGCATGTTCAAAAATTTGGTGTTTTTCAGCGGTAATATTTTGTATTTTTTGAGAATCAAAAATGATATCGAGTTTTTTTTCTAAATTTTCTTGGCTTGCTTTTAAAACCTCTATTCTGTAGTTCTGAATTTTTGAAAGTTCCTTTTGATTATCAATTTTTTTCTGAATTGTTTTTATATTTTCATCGTTTTCGCTCCTAAAAAATGGTGCCGAAAATTTCATCATCAGATAAAATAATCCGATGAAAACAATGATTATAACAAAGAGGGTTAACAACATTTTTCAGATTTTAAGGTTTTGTTTTTTTCCTGAAAAAATTTATGATGAAAACGATAATCACAATTCCGAAAATAATGGAAAAAATAAAAGGAAGCGTCATCAGTAATCCGGGAAAAATTCCCAAAAATGTGGAATCAACTTGATAAGGATCTTTCGTTTCAAACGTTGAAAATTCTAGCTTTTCAAAATTTGTTGCCGAAAATTTTTCCATTGTTTGATAGAGTTTATCAGTTTTTTTTAGGATATTTTCAAACTTAAAATCTTCAGATCTTTCGTTATAAGTGATGATTAAATTATCCTTTTCCGTCGGCGAAAAATTCACTTTTTGTCCCCAAAAAATGTTCTGGTTTTTATTGAATTTAATGTTGAAATGATTTGAGATTCCGTGAACATTTTCTTCATTCATTCCGTCCATTAATTGTACATAAAAATCACCTTTTTCGATAGGATTTTTCCAAACGCTGCCACTTTCTAAAAGATAAATAAAACCATTATATTTATTTTTTTCGTAACCTTTACTTACCGATGCATTGTTGGTGGAAACGATGAA
>JAEZWE010000224.1 GCA_023420435.1 Bacteroidota bacterium | reverse complement strand
ATCGTTTATACAAAGGAAAACGAAGTTATCAACAGAACCATAGAAAATGTGTTTAGTGATGATGATCCGCTTACCAATAGGGCCAAAGCCTTTGCTGATGTAGAAGAATACCTGTCGTATCTAAAGGAGCATAATCGCGTGGCCGTTAATGAGCAGGGTAATTATATCATAACACAGCCGGGTTTCCTTCATGAGAGAATTGAGAAAATAAAGACTAATGAACGCTTCTATTTCATGGATGAGGTGTACGAATCATTTAAGGAATCAATAAGCATTTACTTAATAGTTACCGACGAGAAAATTGCGGAGAAACTTGATTTTTTCAAATACAACGAACAGTATCAGGTAGAACATCTCATCTACAGAATATCCTCAAAGGAAGTGGATCAGCAGGAAATGGTTGATAATTTGGAGATGGTGGAGCTGGAACTTTACAACCATTTTGACATATTGGTAGCAGATATGACAGAAACGGTGTACCATTATGGTGTAGATTATGCGGAATCAGGTGAAGATGAAGAATCAGGAGCAATGCGCACAATCCTCAAAGTACCATTCAACTGGATAACACTGGAAAGTTATACAGAGTTCATGTCCAAATTTCAGGAAGTGAATGAAGTTAATTCCGTTGATTACAAAAGCATCATCTCCCGTGGTGAATCCAATCAGATAGAATTTAAGCCTACCATCATTTACAATTTCGATACGGGAAAGGGCAGTATCAAGGTGAAGTGGATAATCGCTAAAGTAATCTGTTCATTCCTGAATTCAAATGGCGGAACATTGTTTATTGGCGTAAAGGACGACGGTACAGTTCAGGGTTTGGATTATGATTATTCTCTGTTTGAATCAGGCCAGAGAGATAAAGTATTATTGGAGCTGGATGACCTGATTTCCCGTTATTTCGGCAGCGGCAGAAAACCGCTGGTAAATGCCTTTATCGAGGAAGTAGATGGAAAAGATATTTTAATTATAGAAGTCTCTTCCAGCGCAAAACCCGTATTCCTAAATAACCAGTTTAATGGCGTTACATCAAAGGAATTTTATATCAGGATGCATGCTTCAACACGCATACTGAACGATGTCGAGGAGATCGTGGAATACATACTGCTTAACAGATCCTAAAATTAGTATTCGGGGGAATTGTAAAATTGTGTTGTAGGTAAAATACACATTGGTCTAAAGTTGCTCTGTGTCCAAATTAAAGTAAGTAAATATAATTCTTCGTTCGGCATTTTTGGGGATGATAGGGATGAGAATACTACCATCGCTTTTCAACCGCATTTCCTTCATTTTTCGTGAAACTCGATTTTCTTTTATATTTAAAACTATTAAAAATCCTTTTATCAAAAATGTATAGCATGTTTCAGCATCAATTTTACTTCTGATGGGTTGCGCAATAATTTCCCCAAAGTTGGAATCTTTTTCTAGTTTCAAAATATTAATCTGAAAATCCAAATCCAATGTTTCTTCGTTGTTTAAAACGATATTCCTTATTTTTTCGTGGTACATACCCAAAGAAACATCATTAAATTCAGGAAAGGTGGAGACATGGGCTTTAAACAGTATTGAAAGGATAAAATTTTTAAATTTTTTGTAGTCTATATTAGTGATTTCTAGTGATTCTAATTCTCCTGTTTGAATTCTTTTGATTTGGACTTTTTTATTTTTGCCGCTTAGAATATCAGCTATATAAGTTTCATACCCGCTAATTGTCACAGTTTCACATTTTTTACAGAACAGATTACCCTCATAGACACCACTTGACGGTCGCTTAACGTTTAAGTTTTTACTTTTAAGATCGGCAATTGTAAACCTTCTTAGTTTATGTTTATCGTCAAATAATTCTTTATATAGAAATTCAGGATAGATATGGGATTTTTTAATTAACGTTTCCTGTCCAAGACATAAATTACATGCTTTCATTTAGATAATATAATCTTCCAAAAATACTTAATTAAATTTTTCTTTTGAATAATTGTTAATTATAGAATTAGACTTTCATCTCCTTGAATAGTGGGTTTCCGAAGGGCGGTTATATGGTGTTCGGGCTTTTTGCGAGCTCTGCAGGCTTCCGGCAACTGACAACCCTATACAAAGCTCACCACAAAAAAAATGCAGCGGCAATGCCAGGTGGCTATATTTTTTTGCGGTTCGGGGTTGCACTTGCCTACAGCCTTTGTGTCACAAAAAAGCCCTCATCGTGGGAGTATATTTTTCAGCCCTCAACTTTTCCATCGCGTCTGAAAAAATATACCCCCACCTGTTTCGGCGTGCCGCTGGTCGGGTTGGATGCACCTTCTTGTTTAGTGCGCCTACACTCCGTTCCGGCTTTTTTCTAAGGTGTGCAGTCCCACATCCGCAGGAGTATGCAGCACCAATCCCTACACTTATACCCCTGCTACTGGCCACCCCTCCGCACGCTTTTTGGCACGCGTTATAAATCGACGGGCAGTTTTCCAAATGGATAGTAAGAAGGTAGGATTATAAGTAAAAGTCAGTCCCAATAATTTTCCCACAACTTTCCCATGTTCCTCCAGCACACAGCCGGCATTCCCTTCTTGGATTCTGAATCCCAATTCATTCCTGCCGTCTGCGAGCTTCCGTCACCGCGCACAGCAGTATGCCGTTGCGTCGTTCCTCCGCGCCGTCATACCGCTGCCTTTCCCACAGCTTCCTTTATTCATTCAGAACCTGGCGGTGCTTTTTACCACGCAATAGGTCATCAATTTGACTGTCTAACAAATCAACTTCATCCATATATCTGATACGGCCTTCAAACCGCGCCTTCGATAGTGCAAAGTCCCTGTATTCGCTGTATACTCCGCCTTTCAGGAAAATATTGATTGACGTAGTGTTTTCTTCGATTTCATACGACACACTCTCTACAAAAAAGTAATCGGTACCCACCAGCGCTTTCATGAAATGGTACATGAATGTTTCACCTTTTCTGGGTAATGCTGGTAGGCTGAGCGTAAAATTCCCATATGAGTCAAAGTATGCACATGAAAGCGTTACCGTTATTTCGTGAGGTTTACAGAACAGTTCAGGATATTCCTCATTAAGGATGAAAATATCATCATAGATTTCTTTGAACCATTTGGTGACTTTCGCTGCAGGGAAGCCGCTAAGTTGTGCAACCTTGTTAATCTTTATGCCGCTTTCAGGGTTGTAAAAGTCATTTTCAATGAGTGTCAGCAGGAAATCATTATAAGGCTTACCATTCTTGATGTTATATAGTAACTCGCCCCACATCGACATGGATTGCAGACAATGAAAATACTCCAACGTTCCTGCCTTATGTTCGAATTTAGGTCTTTCCTTTCTTCTTGCCATTTTTATCTTAAAATTACCAATAAAACACAAGATAGGTTCCCAGAAAAAAAACAAAAAAAGAAAGTAAAGTTATACCGTCCGGAAAATGCCATGACAATATCAAGCCCTTCCGGGTTTTTTGAAAAAAATACCGACGTGAATAAAAATACGTCCATATTTTTTTCAAAAAAATATTGCACCGCATTTTCCCTCCAGCAGGGTAGTGCACTTTCTTTTTTTTCCTTTTTTCTTTTTCAAAATTTTCCATTAAATAAGGGCAATCAATCACGGTTCCAGCTAAGAAGCAAAATCCTACCATTATTGTCTTGATTTTAATGTCATTTTTTATGACACAATAGCTGCTGTCAAAAATTTTAGCAGATAACGAATGCAAAGAACAGCAACCCTCACCAAGACTGTTAACCTGCATAATACTTGTCGTATCTTAGTATCGGAAGGTCGGAACCAAGTAAACTCCGTACCAAGTCCGAAGATTTATTAATTTATAAAAATTTCATATCCAAATGGGAAAAATAAAACAAGGTATCCTAGGAGGTCTTTCAGGCAAAGTAGGAAACGTAATAGGCGCAAATTGGAAAGGTATTGATTATCTCCGCATCAAACCTTCAAGTGTAGCAAACCCGAGAACACCAGGTCAGGTAGACCAGCGTTCCAAATTCTCCACAGTGTTGAGGTTCCTGCAGCCGATGACTGACTTCCTTAAGGTAACTTTCAGACAGTATGCTTCAGGGATGACACAGTTCAATGC
>JAEZWE010000196.1 GCA_023420435.1 Bacteroidota bacterium | reverse complement strand
TTGTATTTTCCACAAGCACATTCGTAATCCTTTACAGGACCGAAAATTTTCTCGCAGAATAAACCGTCTCTTTCCGGTTTGTGAGTTCTGTAATTAATCGTTTCCGGTTTTAAAACCTCCCCTCTTGAATCTTGTAAAATAGACTCCGGAGAAGCTAAACCGATGGTGATTTTATTAAATCTACTTGATTTATTTTTATTTGACATAATTTTTTAAATTAATTTGAAATTTGACATTTGATGTTTGAGATTGTTTACTCAAACATCATTAATCAATTTTATAAAATTTATTCAGAAGTTGGGATTTGAAACATTCCTAAAATCCTGCGAAGAGAATTTCAAATTTCAAACCTCAAATTTCAAATTATTCTTCCAGTCTTACATCCAATCCAAGACCTTGTAACTCGTGAAGTAATACATTGAAAGATTCCGGAATACCAGGTTCTGGCATTGCTTCACCTTTTGCAATGGCTTCGTATGTTTTTGCTCTACCAATCACGTCATCGGATTTCACCGTTAAGATTTCTCTCAAAATATTGGATGCTCCAAATGCTTCCAAAGCCCAAACCTCCATTTCTCCAAATCTTTGCCCTCCAAATTGTGCTTTACCACCTAATGGTTGCTGCGTAATTAATGAATAAGGACCGATGGATCTTGCGTGCATCTTGTCATCTACCATGTGTCCTAATTTCAACATATAAATTACCCCAACTGTTGCCGGCTGAGTAAATCTTTCCCCTGTTCCACCATCATATAAATAGGTATTTCCAAATTTTGGAAGACCGGCTTCATCGGTATATTCTGTAATTTGGTCTAAAGTAGCTCCATCGAAAATTGGTGTCGCAAACTTCAAACCTAATTTTTTACCAGCCCAACCTAAAACTGTTTCATAAATCTGTCCGATATTCATACGAGATGGTACACCTAATGGATTTAGAACAATATCAACAGGAGTTCCGTCTTCTAAGAATGGCATATCTTCTTCACGAACAATTCTGGAAACAATTCCTTTGTTACCGTGACGACCCGCCATTTTATCACCTACATTCAGTTTACGTTTTTTAGCAATATAAACTTTCGCCAATTTCATAATACCTGCAGGAAGTTCGTCCCCGATAGAAATTGCGAATTTTTCACGGTTTTTAACTCCGGAAATATCGTTGTATTTAATTTTGTAATTGTGAATTAATTGTTTAATCAATTCATTTTTATCACCATCAACCGTCCAGTCTGCACCGCTGATGTTTACAAAATCGTCCACAGACTGAAGCAATTTCAAGGTGAATTTCACACCTTTACCGATTACTTCTTCTTCAAGATCATTCATGACACCTTGAGAAGTTTTACCGTTCACCAAAGTGTTCAATTTTTCGATAAGGGTATTTCTTAAATCATCGAATTTCGCTTTGTACGTGTTTTCGATTTCTTCAAGTTTCAGTTTTTCTTCCGTTCTTTTCTTTTTGTCTTTGATGTTTCTTGAGAACAACTTCTTATTGATAACTACTCCTCTCAATGAAGAATCTGCTTTCAAAGAAGCGTCTTTCACATCACCGGCTTTGTCACCGAAGATCGCACGAAGTAATTTTTCTTCCGGAGTTGGATCGGATTCACCTTTTGGCGTGATTTTACCAATCATAATATCTCCAGGCTTCACTTCCGCTCCGATTCTGATCATCCCGTTTTCATCCAAATCTTTAGTTGCTTCTTCAGAAACGTTCGGAATATCAGCAGTAAGTTCTTCCATTCCCAATTTCGTATCACGAACTTCCAAAGAATATTCATCCACGTGGATAGAAGTAAACCAGTCTTCACGAACTACTTTTTCGTTGATTACGATTGCATCCTCGAAGTTGTACCCTTTCCAAGGCATGAAAGCAACGGTAAGGTTCCTACCAATCGCCAATTCACCATTTTCAGTTGCATAACCGTCGCAAAGAACCTGTCCTTTTTCCACAGAATCTCCAACTCTAACATTTGGACGAAGCGTAATCGTCGTAGATTGGTTGGTTTTTCTGAATTTAGTAAGGTTGTATGTTTTTGTCGCTGATTCAAATTGTACTAAATCTTCATCTTCACTTCTTTCGTATTTGATGATGATTTTGTCTGCATCCACATATTCTACCACACCATTTCCTTCCGCATTAATCAACACTCTAGAATCTCTTGCTACTTGTTTTTCCAAACCGGTTCCTACAATTGGAGCTTCAGGCATTAATAAAGGAACGGCTTGACGCATCATGTTGGATCCCATCAATGCACGGTTCGCATCATCATGTTCTAAGAAAGGAATTAAAGATGCCGAAATTCCAGAAATTTGGTTTGGTGCAACGTCGATTAGATCAACTTGATTAGGTTCAACCACCGGATAATCACCATCTAATCTTGCAATAATTCTGTCGGTTTCGAATTCACCTTTCTCACTCAACTCAACGTTTGCCTGTGCAATTACTTTGTATTCCTCATCTTCTGCATTTAAGTAAATTGGCTCTGCTGAAAGTTCAACTTTACCATTTTCAACTTTTCTGTATGGAGTTTCGATGAAACCAAGATTGTTGATTTTTGCATAAATTCCTAAAGAAGAGATCAAACCGATGTTTGGTCCTTCCGGAGTTTCAATTGGACAAATTCTTCCGTAGTGTGTATGGTGAACATCTCGAACCTCGAAACCTGCTCTTTCTCTTGATAAACCACCAGGTCCTAATGCAGAAAGACGACGCTTGTGCGTGATTTCTGACAATGGATTGGTTTGATCCATGAACTGAGAAAGCTGATTCGTTCCGAAGAATGAATTGATTACTGATGTTAACGTTTTAGCATTTACCAAATCAACCGGAGTAAAGATTTCGTTGTCACGAACATTCATTCTCTCACGAATCGTTCTTGCAATTCTTGAAAGACCTACCCCGAATTGTCCTGCCAATTGCTCACCAACAGTCTTAATTCTTCTGTTGGATAAATGGTCGATATCATCAACTTCTGCTTTAGAATTCACCAATTCGATCAAATGACGAACGATAGCAATGATATCTTCTTTTGTAAGAACTTCTGTATCTACCGGAATATTTAAGCCTAATTTTTTATTTAATCTGTAACGACCTACTTCTCCAAGAGAATATCTTTGCTCCGAGAAAAATAATTTTTCAATAATTCCTCTTGCGGTTTCCTCATCTGGTGGATCTGCGTTACGCAACTGACGGTAAATATATTCTACAGCCTCTTTTTCAGAGTTTGTAGGGTCTTTTTGTAAAGTGTTTTGGATGATAGAGAATTCATTGGAATTTTCTTTGTGAATTAAAATAGATTTCACTCCTGCATCCAAAATCATATCAATATGCTCTTTTTCAAGAACAGTTTCTCTATCTAGGATGATTTCATTTCTTTCGATAGAAACTACTTCACCCGTATCTTCATCTACGAAATCTTCGAACCAAGTGTTCAAAACTCTCGCAGCTAAAGTTCTTCCTTCAATTTTTTTCAAAGCAGCTTTGGAAACTTTTACTTCTTCAGCTAAATCGAAAATTTGAAGAATATCTTTATCGGATTCGTAACCGATTGCTCTTAATAAAGTTGTTAAAGGTAATTTTTTCTTACGATCGATATACGCATACATGACGCTATTGATATCGGTTGTAAATTCCATCCAAGACCCTTTGAAAGGGATAATTCTTGAATAATACAATTTTGTTCCGTTAGCGTGATAAGTTTGTCCAAAGAAAACTCCTGGTGATCTGTGAAGCTGTGTAACAATAACACGTTCTGCACCATTAATTATAAAAGAACCGGAAGGTGTCATATAAGGAACAGGTCCCAAGTAAACATCTTGAATTACCGTTTGGAAATCCTCATGTTCCGGATCTGTACAATACAATTTTAATCTGGCTTTTAATGGAACGGAATACGTTAAACCTCTTTCAACGCACTCGTCGATCGAGTAACGTGGAGAATCTACCAAATAATCCAAAAATTCTAAAACGAATTGGTTTCTGGAATCTGTAATTGGGAAATTTTCTTGGAAAGTTTTGTATAAACCTTCATTCGTGCGATATTCAGGAAGTGTGTCTAACTGGAAAAACTCTTTGAATGATGCAATTTGCACATCCAAAAAATCCGGAGCTACAACACGACCTTTCGCAGAAGAAAAATTAATTCTTTCCTTTGCTGTAAGTTCAGCAGTACTTTTGGTTGCTTTTGATTTACTCATAATAAGTAATAAGAAAAGTGTTGGGTTAAAAAATATTTTGATTTTTAAAAAATATCAGAAATTGGATTGAAAATCTAGAGGAAAGAGATAAGACTTTTGATTTTTGGCGCTATCAGATTAGTCTTGATTCTTGATTCTAGGTTCTTGATTCTAATTTCTAACTGCAACGCCGGTATATCTTTTCACGGAGTAGTGCAAAATATTTTCTTGTTTATCTTAAGGCAAAAAACGTTGATAAATCTGTAAACACAAAATCCCTTCCGAATATTCGAAAGAGGTGATTTTCAATATTTTACTGATTTACAAACAATTATTAGCGCCAAAAGAGGTGCAAATTTAAGTTTTTTTATTCAAATTCGCAAATAAACTGGCCTCAAAATAAAAAACTCCCGATTTCTCGGGAGTTAATTTATTGTGTAAAATAAGAATTACTTCAATTCTACTTCAGCACCAGCTTCTTCTAATTGCTTTTTCAAAGCTTCAGCTTCGTCTTTAGAGATACCTTGCTTGATTGGAGCAGGAGCACCATCTACGATGTCTTTAGCTTCTTTAAGACCAGCACCGGTTAAATCTTTTACCAATTTAACGATAGCCAATTTAGAAGCACCAGCTGATTTCAAGATTACGTCGAATTCAGTTTTTTCTTCAGCAGCTTCAGCAGCAGCACCACCTGATACTACTACTGCAGCAGCAGCTGGTTCAATTCCGTACTCATCCTTAAGGATAGCAGCTAATTCGTTAACGTCTTTTACTGTAAGGTTTACTAGCGTTTCCGCTAAATTTTTTAAATCTGACATTTTAATAATGTTTTTAATTGTTGATTATGATATTTTTTTTGAGTGTAATTATTCAGCAGCTGGAGCTTCTCCTTCTGCAGCTTCAGCAGCAGGTGCTTCTTCAACTTTTGCTTCTTCTGCAGGAGCAGCAACATCTTCAGCAACTGGTGCTTCTTCAGTTTTTGCTTCAGCTCCTTCAGATTTGTTTTGCAAAGCAGAAACCAATCTTTGGATTGGAGACTGTAACAATCCGATGATTTCTCCAAGCATCTCTTCTTTCGATTTGATGTTGGCAAGAGATTCAAGATTTTCGTCACCAACGTAGAAAGTTTCCTGTACAAAAGCAGACTTCAATGCCGGCTTTTCTTCTTTCTTTCTGAAATCTTTGATTAGTTTTGCAGGAGCGTTTGCTGTTTCAGCAATCATTAATGCAGAGTTTCCTTTGAATGATTGATACATTTCAGAGAAATCAACTCCATCAATCTGCTCCATTGCTTTTTGAAGCAAAGTGTTTTTAACCACTTTTACTTTGATATTTTGTTTGAAGGCAGCTCTACGAAAATCTGAAGATTTCGCAGCGTTCAATCCTTCAAGATCTGCAACATAAACTACTTTAGCATCCTGAAGCAAATCCTTAATTTCTTGTATTGCTACAACTTTATTTTCTTTAGTCATTGTCTTGAGGATTATATTAGTTTACAGATTTAGTATCAATTGCGATTCCCGGACTCATGGTTGAAGACAAATAAATAGACTTCATATAAGTACCTTTTGCCGCAGTTGGTTTCAATTTATTAAGCGTTTGCAACAATTCGGTTGCATTTTCTTTCAATTTTGCAGCATCGAAAGATACTTTTCCGATAGCAGCGTGTACAATTCCATATTTATCAACTTTGAAGTCAATTTTTCCGGATTTTACTTCAGAAACTGCTTTTCCAATTTCCATAGTTACGGTTCCGGATTTTGGATTTGGCATCAAACCTCTTGGTCCTAAAACTCTTCCTAAAGGTCCTAATTTCCCCATAACAGCTGGCATTGTAACGATTACGTCAACGTCTGTCCATCCATTTTTGATTTTATCCAAATACTCATCCAAACCTACGAAATCTGCACCTGCTTCTTTAGCTTCTGCTTCTTTATCAGGCGTTACCAAAGCCAAAACTTTTACATCTTTTCCGGTTCCGTGAGGAAGAGATACAACACCTCTTACCATTTGGTTGGCTTTTCTTGGATCTACACCCAATCTCACCGCGATATCTACAGACGCATCAAATTTTGCCGTGTTTACTTCTTTTACAAGACCAGAACCTTCTTCAAGGGAATAAATTCTTCCTTTTTCTACTTTGCTATGCGCTTCTTTTTGTTTTTTTGTCAATTTTGCCATTTCAATCAATTTTAAGCGTTAGCTGGTTTTTGTCCTGTTACTCTAAGACCCATTGATCTTGCCGTACCTGCAACCATAGAAATTGCTGAATCAAGCGTAAAGCAGTTAAGGTCGGTCATTTTATCTTCGGCGATTTTTTGAATTTGCGCCCAAGAAACAGCACCTACTTTGTTTCTGTTAGGTTCTCCGGAACCACCTTTCAACTTCGCAGCATCCAATAACTGGATTGCAGCGGGAGGTGTTTTGATGACGAATTCAAAAGATTTGTCTTCGTACACTGTAATTACTACAGGCAACACTTGTCCCGGCTTGTCTTGGGTTCTTCCGTTAAATTGTTTACAAAACTCCATGATGTTTACACCAGCAGAACCTAATGCAGGACCAACTGGTGGTGAAGGATTGGCAGCGCCACCTTTCACCTGGAGTTTTACCATTTTAAAGACTTTTTTAGCCATTTTTTTGTTTTAAAAATTTGAATAATTAATGAATTTGGAAGCATTATTTATTCTACCAAGCTGATTATCTCACCTTTCAACCTGGTATTTGAGGTTGCAAAATTAAAAATATTTTTTGAATTGGCAATAACTTAAAGCATTAAAAATCAAAAGTTTTTCCATAGGAAATTTATTCATTTAATGAAACCTGAAATTCGCTTCAGGTAGGGTATTATTTTTCAAGAATTTCTCGTATTCCGGAGAGATTATTTTTCTTTCATAGGTAGGATTTCCAGTTTGCGAACCTAACCTTATTTTATCTTTTCCGTATTTTCTATTTAAAAAATCCATGGTTTTCATGATGGGAATATGCTTAGTTTCCAAATCTTCTTCAAATAAATTTATAAGTCTTTCGTTATCGGGAACAAATTCTGAAACAATAACGCCTGCTTTTTTATAATGGAACCCTTCTTCAAAAATTTTTTCAAACAACAAATCTGCTGCTTTTGAAAGCGTTACCGATGAACTGCTGGGATTGGGAAATGTATAAGACAAGCTGCCGTAATAAACACCTAATTCTTCACGAAAACGGTTGGTTTGGATAAACACTGTAATGATATTACAACATGTATTTTGTTTTCGGAGCTTTTCTGCACACGAAAAAGCAAAAGTTTTCACGCGTTCCCGAAGTTTTTCTTTTTCGGTAATCATTTCCATAAAACTGCGTGTTGTAGCGATAGATTTTTTAGGTGAAGGTGTGTCTAAAACCAATTGCGGAATTCCTTGAAGTTCGCGAACCATCCGTATTCCGTTGATTCCCATTTCCTGACGAATCAATAATTCGGGCATTTTAACTAAATCATATGCTTTCCTAATTCCCGCATCTTGTAACCTTGCAGCGTATCTTCTTCCGATTCCCCAAATATCTTTTACAGGAAGCCATTTAAGTGCTTTTTCAATTTTTTGAGGAGTATCCAGAAAATAAACGCCGTGAAATGTATCCGGATATTTTTTGGCTATATGATTGGCTATTTTCGCAAGTGTTTTTGTGGGAGCAATACCAATTCCGGTAGGAATTTTATGTTTTTCTAAAACAGCTTTACGGATGATATGGCAATAGTCTTGAATGTCAAAATATTTTTCAAAACCCTTTAAACTAAAAAAAACCTCATCAATGCTATATACTTC
>JAEZWE010000155.1 GCA_023420435.1 Bacteroidota bacterium | reverse complement strand
GGCTTTTTGCCCGTTTTTTTGTAATAAATATGTGCTTCAACCTAAAATTATTTATTTTTGTTTTAAAGAAAATTTTCAAAAATTTCTAAACCATCATTTTGCGTTTCGCCCAAATTATTTTACCGCTCAATCTCAAGGGAACTTTTACCTATCAAGTTCCGGAAGAATTGGTTGAAAAAATCGAAATCGGAATGCGCGCTTTAGTGCCTTTTCGCGGAAAAAAAATCTATACAGGAATTGTAGCTGATATTCACAATGAAAATTTAGAAACCGTAAAACCTCGAGAAGTCATCAGTATTTTGGACGATTTTCCAATTTTGCCAAAAAAACAAATCGATTTTTGGAATTGGCTTTCTGAATATTATCTCTGCAATTTGGGAGAAATTTACCGGTTTTCATTTCCGGGATCTTTGAAATTGGAAAGTGAAACTTATCTGAAATTAAAACCCAATACAATAATCGATTTTCAAAATTTGGACGTTAATGAGATGTATTTAATCCAGGCTTTGGAAGTTCAACAATTAATCAATTTAACCGAAATTGAAGCTTTTATACCTAAAAAAGAAATTGTAAAAACCATCAATTCGCTAATCGATTTGCAATACATTGAAGTGGATGAAAAAATTTCTGAAAAATATAAAGCCAAAGAAATTGCATATTTGAAAATAAAGAATTTAGAAGAAATTTCGTCGAAAATTCCTGAAATATTGGTTCAATTAAAAAGGTCACCAAAACAACAGGAACTTTTTTTGCAAATTTTAGAAAAACAAACGGAAAATCCTGAAAATCCGATTCGTAAATCAACCGTTTTTGATGAAGGTAATTTTGCTCAAAGTCAGTTAAAAACCCTTGTAGAAAAGAATTTGGTAGAAGAATATTTTCTGCAAAAAGACAGGATTGAATCTTATGATGGAGAAACAGAAATCCTTGAAAAACTCTCTGTATCTCAAAAAATAGCGAAATCAGAAATCGACCAAGCGTTTTCTGAAAACAAAAATGTCCTGCTTCATGGCGTAACCTCTTCCGGAAAAACCCATGTTTATCTCGAAAAAATTGAAGAAACGATTAATGAAGGGAAAAATGTACTTTTTCTGCTTCCGGAAATTTCTTTAACCAAACAAATCACCCAAAGATTAGAGAAAAAATATGGAAAACAACTTGGCTTTTATCATCAAAAACTCACCGATTTTGAGCGGGTAGAACTTTGGCGGAGAATTAAAAACAATGAAATAAAAATCCTCATCGGAACCCGGATTTCTTTGTTTTTGCCTTTTCAAAATTTAGGATTAATTATTGTGGATGAAGAGCACGATAGCGCTTATCGACCAAGGGAAGTTTCTCCTTATTTTAATGCAAAAGATGCCGCTTTAGTTTTGGGCCATTTTTATAACGCAAAAGTTATTTTGGGTTCTGCAACACCGTCAGTCGAAAGTTATTGGCTGGCAAAAAATGAAAAAATAAAATATGTTGCTTTAAAGGAACGTTTTGGAGAAGTAAAACTGCCGGAATTTGAATTAATTAATTTTAAGGAAGCACAGGATTCAAAAAATGTTAAAGGAAATTTTTCCAATAAAGCCATTGAAGAAATTCAAAAAAATCTGGAAAATCATAAACAAATTATGGTGCTTCACAACAGAAGAGGTTACGCAAATGTGGTGGAATGCGAAAGTTGCGGTTATGTCGCGTATTGCTCAAATTGTGATGTGGTCATGACTTATCATAAATTTTCCAATGAATTAAAATGCCATTATTGTGGACACAAAGCTTCAAAACCTAAAAATTGCCCGAAATGTTTTTCTGAAAATTTGAATTCTCGGGGAGTTGGTGTTGAGCAAATTCATGAAGAGTTAGAAAAAATATTTCCTGATGCAGAAATTGACAGAATGGATGTGGACAGCATGAGGAGGAAATTTGCCTACGAAAAATTGTACGAAAAAATTGAAGAAGGAGAAACGGATATTATCGTTGGGACACAAATGATTTCCAAAGGCTTGGATTTTGAAAATATAGAATTGGTAACCATACCCAGAGCAGATCAAATGTTATATGTGCAAGATTTTCGTGCTGAAGAAAGAGCTTATCAATTGATCACCCAAGTTTCTGGAAGAGCGGGAAGAGTTTCCGGAAACGGAAAAGTGCAAATACAGACTTATAATCCTTCAAACTTAGTTTTTCAGCTTATTCGTGAAGAAAATTCTGAAAAAATTTATGAATATTTTCTGGATGAAAGAAAGAAATTTCATTATCCACCATTCACCAAAACCATTTTAATAGAACTGAAACACCGAAAACAAGATAAAGTAAATCGGGCTTCACAATTTTTAGGTTCTGTTCTACACAAATATCTTCCTGCGGAATGTATTTTGGGACCCGAAAAATCACCTATTGGAAAAATTAATTTACTGTATCAATATCAAATTTTATTGAAACTTCCGCGTGGAAAAAATTATAAAATTTATCGTGATTTTGTAATGAAAAGTTTGGAAGAATTTGATGAGGTTTCTGGGTATAAAAGCATTAAAAAGTTAATATTTGTTGATTTTTAACAAATTTTAACAATATTTTTACTATTTTAGATACTCTAAAAGTTTGATTTTCAACAATAATTTCTACTTTTGGAGCGTTTGTAATGAAGTGTTGATGAAAATTTAACCTTATTTTCAAACGCTAATTAAAATAAAAAAGAAAAGAATTACTTATGGTAAATACCTTCAGAAATTATTTTGCCGGTGCAGGAATTTTAATGTCTTCCTTACTGTTTTCGCAACAGGCATCGTTTGCAAAGCAATATCCGTCGATGTACGAAAACCAGGTTGCCAACAATCTGCCATCAGTTTCCTCCGCAAGTACGGAAAAAGTTGTTCTTAGCGCTAAAGAACTTGTGGATATCAACATCAATTCCATGATGGATGATCCGGTTTTAAAAAATGCAAAATGGGGATTTGTAATTTATGATCCCAAAACCAAAAAAATAGTTTCGTCGCATAACGAAAACAGTTCTTTAATTCCGGCTTCAACCACAAAACTTCTTACCACAGAAACCGCTATGAATCTTTTAGGAGAGAAATTCCGTTGGAACACTCAATTGGAATATTCCGGAGAAATTGATGAAAACGGCGTTCTTAACGGAAATTTATATATCGTTGGAAGTGGTGATCCAAGTTTAGGAACAGGAAAAGCAGGAGCTTCTTCTTACAGATCCATTACTGAAGATTATATCTATGCTATTGCGGATAAAGGAATAAAAAAAGTTAACGGAAATATTGTTATCCAAACTGCAGTTTTCAAAGAAAATAAAATGGCCGTTTTGCCGGAAAATATCGTTTGGTTGGACACCAATAATTATTATCTTCCAGTAGGTTCTACAAAAAATATTAATCCTGCAAACGAAAGATTAATTGTAAAAAAAGCAACTCCAATGGAAAAATCTAAGAAATTTTTCTATGTTTCACCTTATGCCCATCAAACCGTATATGCCGAAAAATTTGAAGGTTTGCCTTTAACAACAAAAATTGCAGATGCACCTTATACTTTAGCCAACACGTTGCGAACTACTTTAATAAAAAAAGGAATTTCAGTTTCCGGAAAAGTGGAAAGTAAAATGACGGATTTGGAGCCTGAACAAAGATTTTTTATTACCGTTTACAGATCACCAACTATAGGAGATATTGTTCATGAT
>JAEZWE010000113.1 GCA_023420435.1 Bacteroidota bacterium | reverse complement strand
AAATTGGGTTGTGCAATTTCGCAAAGAAATTCTATCTCTTTCTGATGATTTGCCCCCATTTCTACCACAGCTATTTCGTGTTCTGGTTTTATCGAAAGAATGGTTAACGGTACTCCAATATGATTATTCAAATTTCCAAAAGTATATTGAACCTTATATTTTTCAGCTAAAACGGCATGCATTATTTCTTTGGTGGTTGTTTTTCCGTTACTTCCCGTTAACCCAATAACCGGTATTTGCAATTTTTGGCGGTGAAATTTTGCTAATTCCTGTAGGAAATTCAACGTAGAAGGAACATAAAAAATATTATTATTGATATTTTCAAATTCTTTTTTTTCTACAATGGCGGCTAAAGCACCTTTTTCAACAGCTTCTTTCGCCAATGTTGCTGCGTCAAAATTATCTCCTGAAAAAGCGAAAAAAACATCATTTTTTTCTATTGTTCTGCTATCTATGGTAATCTTATTAGCTTTTTGAAAATAGGGGTAAAATTGCTCGGTATTCATGAGTCAAAAATAAAAAATCCTTCCGTTTTTTGGAAGGATTTTTTTAATATTTAGAAAAGAATTATCTTCTTGTTCTGCTCTTATCGTTTGTTTTAGCATCTTGCGCAACACGGAAACCAATCCATCCATAAGCACTGTGCTGATTTTTGTATCTTCTTTGTCCCGGATCTAACCAATAAGCTGTATCTTGCCAAGAACCTCCTTTTACCACTCTAATTTCATTAGTAATTGCAGAAGATCTGTTTCCTTTGTCTTTTTCAAGAATTACTTTTCCGTCAGCATTCACAAAGAAATTTCTTTTTGGCGAGTTATACATATTGTAAGCACCTGCACTGTCTGAAGCATTTCTGTAATCTAGAGAAGATTGTCTGTCTCCATCTCTGAAATTACTGTAATCTTTAATAACTTCTCTTTCAAACTGTCCTGGTAATCTCCTATATAAAAGTCTTCCATCCGCTAAAGTATCATATTGAATATCATCTTCCACTTTTTTGTAAGTTCCGTCTCCGTTTCTTACAATCGCTTTAGTAACATTTCCTCTAAAATAGTTGAAATCGTTGAAATCTGCATCAATTACTGGTCTGTAAACATCCGCTGTCCATTCTGCAACGTTTCCGTACATCCCGTAAATTCCAAGATCGTTTGATGGGTAATCTTTAACATCAGCTGTTCTTGCTGCTCCATCATTTTTCCAACCCGGTACACCAGAATAATCTCCTTTTCCATTTTTGAAATTTTCAAGGAACAAACCGGCATTTCTACCTTTTTTTCCTCTTAAATCTTGAAGCTCAGGCGCTTTACCTAAAATATTGTTATATTCTCTGTTTTTTTCCAGACCTAAAGCTGCGAATTCCCACTCTACTTCTGTTGGAAGTCTGAAAGGTTGAACCATAGATGCTGCAGGAGCTCTGTTTGCTGCAAGTAATCTCTGGTTTTTTGTTTTAACTCCTGTTTTGGAAGCCATTCTTTGGTCGTTAATGTATGCTTTCATTTCTGCATCATTAGCTTTGAATTTATCCATGTTAAAAGCTGTTCCACCTTGGTTGTTGGATTCGTTGATGTAGAAATCTTTTGAAATAATTCCCGCATCCATCAAAGCTTTTTCATTAGCTCTGTCTGTCAACCATTCGCAATATCTGTTTGCTTGGCTCCAGCTAACACCTACTACTGGATAGTAATCGTATTCAGGAGATCTAAAATAGGTTTCTGAAAAATCGTTTCTTGCCAACTCATTATCCCAAAGCAAAGTATCCGGTAATGCACCCGTATAAATATTTCTGTAGCTAGGATCTTGGGGTGGGAAAACGTATTTTAACCATGTTAAATATTCACGGTATTCATAATTGGTGATTTCAGTTTCGCCAAGATAGAACGAACTCACCTGCATTCTGTGCGGTGTATTGTTCCAATCGCGCATTACATCATCTTTCACTAATCCCATTGTGAAGGTTCCTCCTTCTACATACACCATTCCCGGCCAACCTTTTTGCTGTGGTTGCTTACCTGCAAAAAACCAACCTTTGGAATCGTTAGGTTTCCAACCGGTTTTACTTACAAAACCTTTTGTACCGCCTCCTTTACTGGTTCCAGATCCGCCACAGCTAGTAAGAACAAAAGCAGAACTTAATGCTATTAATGAAAACAACTTTAGTTTTTTCATAGTAGGTATAAATATTTTCTAAAGTACAAAGAAATAATAAATTTATTAATTAATCAAAAAAACTTTTGACTTTTTTGCAAAACGTTTTCAAATTTATTTTATTGTCTCATATCATTTTTTTAAAAATTTCGTTTAATTTGTAATATTGAATAAACCTCTGAAATGAAACAAGCATTTTCTTCTTTTATTTTTATTTTTTGCAGTTTGCTGGCGTCTTCCCAAACCATCAACATTAATTGGGAGCCTGCTAAAGTTCGATCTTACGGAAACTACTCTCTTAAACTTCCCAGTTTTAGCAATGAAGGTTTTGTTTTCGACCAAAATAATGTGTTGATTTCATTCAAACAATCCGTTGGTGAAAGAGATTTAAGGATTAGCGGACTAAACTGGCAAACTGTTCCGGACCAGGAATTACAAGATTTAAATAAATCATCTTTACGGGATAGTGATTTAATTTCTGTAACTTATCACAACGATGATAAAGGTAGATCAGCATCTGTAAACATCGGGCTTTTCAAACTTGAAAACGGAAAAGTTTTAAGATTATCGTCTTTCAATATGTCGGAGGTTGCCCAAAATTCTTTAAGTAATTTATCCACTGCGAAATATGGAACAACAAACAACCCTCTTGATGCGGGAAATTTTTACAAAATAAAAGTCGATAAATCCGGTATTTTTAAAATCACCAAACAGTTTTTATCTTCAAATGGAATTGACGCCAACAATATCAATCCGAAAAATTTCAGAATTTATGGAAATGGTGGTCTGATGCTACCAGAACACAATTTGGATGGGCGATATGATGCATTGCAAGAAAATGCGATCCAAGTTGTTGGTGAAGAGGACGGCGTTTGGAATGATGGAGATTATGCACTTTTTTATGCACAAGGACCAAATGGTTACAATCTTTACAACACCACAAATGGAGCCGGTTTCAAGAGGAGAGAAACGCGAAGCGACATCAGCAATAATGTGAAAAATATTTATGAAGATTATGCTTATTATTTCATCAATTTTGATAAAGGAGCCGGAAAAAGAGTTCAACCTGTTGACGAAACCCTTCCAACAACATTAATTTCCCGTTTCGATAATTATCAAGTAATTAATGATGATGAAGTAAATTTATTAAAATTAGGAAGAATATGGGTAGATGACAGTTTTTTCACAAGCTTAAAAACCATTACGCTAACCACAGCAAATCCCTTACAAGCCGGTGATGCAGTACGATTCAGAGCTCAGGTTATTGGCTGGAAAAGTCAGGGCAATTCTTTAGCTTTCAATGTTAATGGGCAAAATCCTCAATCTATTTCAGTTGGTGGACAAGATTTTACCGTACTTCGATTTTCCGGAATTTTAAATAATATCACTGGAAATTCCTTGGCTTTTAATTTCACGCCCAACATTTCTGTAAATCCAAATGGTGCTTTTTATAATGATTATATCGAAATTCAGTATAAAGATGCCCTAACTTTTAATGGATCCCAAATGAATTTCAGAGATTTTTCTCTCCAAAGTGGTTCTGGTCAAAAATATGGATTTTCCGTTGCCAACGCTTCAGGAATCGAGCAAATTTGGGATGTTAGTGATATCACCAATGCCACAAAAAGAGTAAACCAAGCTACCGGAAATACCAATTTTAATTTTGCTTACACAACAAACAGCCTAAACTTCAATAATGAGTTTGTGGCATTTCGTTCGGATGCGGCATTCAGTCCAACTTTTGAAGGTAAAATTGAAAACACGAATTTAAGTCAATTACAAAATGTTGATTATTTAATCCTAACTACTCCAGAAATGGCGATTCAAGCTAATAGAATTGCCACTTATTATGAAAACAACAGCAGTTTTAATGTGGAAGTGGTTAATATCAACAATATTTATAACGAGTTTGGAAGTGGAAGTAAAGATTTAACGGCAATAAGAGATTTTATTACAAAGCTTAATAATCCTTTGGGAACTTTAAAGTATGTCTTTATTTTGGGTGATGCCACGTATGATTATAAAAACAGAATCCCAAATAATTTCAATATCGTTTCCAGTTACCAAAGCGAAGAAAGTGGAAATTTTGTAAGTTCTTTTGTTACGGATGATTATATTGTAATGACAAAGCCACAAACCACCAATTATTTGCAAGGAAATTTACCTGATGTTCCGGTTGGAAGAATTCCGGCAGCAAATGTTGCCGAAGCTATTGCGATGATTGATAAAACCTTGGCTTATTACAACCAAATGCCTTCTAAAGGAACACCATTTGGAAACTGGAAAATGAAAGTTGATTTTGTTGTAGATGATGATAATGATAGTGGACCTCCATTTCATAATATTATAGAAAATATTTTAGTTTCAAATTTTGAGGGAACTACTGATAAACCAGAATATAATGTTAGAAAACTATACCAAGATGCTTTTCCGATGGTCAGTACCGCAGGAGGACCAAGATATCCTGAAGTAAACCAAGCCATAAGCAATGATATTGGAAATAGTTTATATCTTTTTTATTTTGGACACGGAGGTATTAATGGTTGGTCACAAAAAAGAACCTTAACGAGTGTAGAAGTACAAAATGTTAACAATTTCAATAGTATTTTCAGCAGATTCCCATTAGTTTCAACCATTACTTGTGAATTTACACTTTGGGATGAACCTGCTACTTTTTCTACTGGAGAACAATTCATTAAACATCAAAACGGAGGTGCTGCAACCATGATTACTTCTAGTAGAGCAATTAATGTGTCCTATGGTGTTGCTTTTAGTTCTATTTTCACAAATTCAATGTTTAAATTAACCAATGATGATTTTGACACCACTGGGAATTCATTTTTACTGGCTAAGAAGAGTTTTGGAGCCAATCCAGATCATTTAAAAGTCAACTTTTTAGGAGATCCAGCAATGAAAATGAGCCGACCAAAAAGATTGTTAGCCATTGATAATATCGAATCTCCAGTTCCTGGTTTATTAAGAGCTTTGGATTTTATAAAAATTACCGGACATGTAAATAATGCTGGTGGTGGAATTGACAATACTTTTAACGGAAAAGTTCTAATTGACATTTTTGATAAAAGAATAAATAAAACTACTTTAAATAATGTTGGAGACTTAACACCAGTTCTAAACTACACTGAAGAAGGTGGGCCTATTGTAAAAGCATCCGGAATGGCTGTTAATGGGCAATTTACTGTAGAATTTTATATGCCTTATGATATTAATTACACCGTTGGAGCTGGTAGAATCTTGGCTTATGCTGACAACGACGTTTTTGATGTTTTTAATAATACGCCACATCAAGTTGGAGATATCAATCCAAACGGAATTAATGACAATACGCCTCCACAAGTAAAATTATACATGAATAACACCAATTTTGTAGATGGTGGAATTACCGATCAAAATCCAATTCTTATCGCTTGTGTTACAGATGATACAGGGATTAATTCAACCGGTGCAGGAATTGGACACGATATTACCGTATATCTTGACGGTGAAATTATCAACACTATTGTTTTAAATGATTTTTATTCTCCCGGAGACGGAAATGGGTGTATTAATGCAACATTGAAAGATTATCAAAAAGGAAATGTTAGCTATCCTTTCAGAAATCTTTCGGTGGGTGAACACACTTTAACATTTAAAGTTTGGGACATCAACAATAATTCGACAACAGAAACGTTGAGGTTTATAGTAAAAGATGAAGCAGAGCAAAAATTGGTAATCAATAAACCGCTAAACTGGCCAAATCCATTTACTAATAAAACATACATTCAATTTGAGCATAACTGTGATGACATCCTTGATGTAAATGTGCAGATATTTACGATCTCGGGAAGATTGGTAAAAACCATATCTCAATCCATCACCGCAGAACCATTTTTACAAGGTTTCCGCACCCCAAGACAAGCTATTGAATGGGATGGTAGAGACGATTACGGAAATACCGTAGGAAAAGGAACGTATATTTTCAAAATTTTTGCTCGAAGCCAAAACCAGGAAAAATGTAAAGGTGGTGCAACAGCAACAGAGAAGATGGTTATTTTGAAATAAGTTTTAAAAAAAAATTATATATTTGAAAACGAAAAATTAATATTATATGGATTTTACAAAAAGGCTGTTTTTAACACTTGGATTCGGGATCAGTTTATCTGCTGTAGCCCAGAATTATACAGCTATAAGACCAGTTCTTACGGGTGCGCCTTTCCTAAGAGTTGCTCCTGATGCTCGTTCTGGAGGTATGGGTGATCAAGGTGTTGTTACCTCTGCAGACGTTTTTTCACAATTTTGGAATGCTGCAAAATATCCTTTTGCAAGAACTACTTCAGGTCTTGGTGTTAACTATACCCCATACATGGGAAAACTTACTAATGATGTTTTCTTATTGTACGGTTCCTATTTCAGATTTTTAGGACAAGAAGAAAGATCTACCATTTCTGCAAGTATCTATTATTTTAATATGGGTGAAGTTCAACTTACCGACATTGCAGGACCCAATAATTTAATTGCAGATCTTGGAACCGCGAAACCAAATGAATTTGCCATTGATATTGCTTATGGTTTGAAGTTGGCAGACACTTATTCCATGGCTGTTACAGGTAGATTTATCCGTTCCGATTTATCTGGAGGATTCAATTCAAATACCACCTTAAAGCCCGCAAACTCTTTTGCTGTAGATTTATCAGGATATTTCACCTCTCCTACTTTTTCAGGAATGGGTGGAATGGATAACAGAATCAACGCAGGTTGGGCAATTCAAAATTTAGGTCCTAAGTTGGATTATACAGGGGATGATCAATCCAGATCATATCTTCCGACAATGGCAAGATTAGGAATTGGTTACGACATGATGTTAGATGACATGAACAAAGTAAGCTTAAGTGTTGAAGGTTCAAAATTATTAGTTCCAGGTTCCGAATTGGTAAGTGTAGATCCGGTAACCGGAAACCCA
Organism: Bacteroidota bacterium; assembly: GCA_023420435.1. Taxonomy (GTDB): domain Bacteria; phylum Bacteroidota; class Bacteroidia; order Flavobacteriales; family Weeksellaceae; genus JAEXBA01. The sequence continues at coordinate 3,110 of JAEZWE010000113.1, read as the reverse complement.
ATTTATGAAGTTCCGGATGTTGGTGTAATGGAAGGAATTGGAAAATCTTTCAACAACAAAAAAAGCTTAATGCTTTCAGGAGCAGCAGAATATTCTTATGACAATGCATTTTTCGTTAGAGGCGGTTATTTCCACGAAAGTGAAGAACAAGGAGCCAGACAATTCGCAACTGCTGGTTTAGGGTTGAAATACAACGCTTTTTCATTAGACGTTTCTTATCTTATCAACACATCAAAAATCAATACCGCGTTGGATAATACCCTTCGATTTGGTTTAACATGGCATATTGGTGAAGAAACAATGAACGCATCTGATTACTAAATCACCTCACAAATACAAAAAAAATCTGCTTTCGGGCAGATTTTTTTATTTTAAAAATTATAAAATTTAAAATTGTATCACTTAATTTTGCAGTAAACCCCTTTCTTTTGAATTACACTAAAGAATTACAAAAATTTGTAACCAGCCAATATATTTATTCCGGAACTCGTATTGCTTTAGCCATCGTAATTCCGAGTATTATTCTGGCTTATTTTGGAATTTTAAAAGAGTTTTTCCTATTTCCTTTAGGCACCAGTTTTGTGGGTTTAGCAGACATGGCAGGTCCTTTTATACGCCGAAGAAATGCCATGCTTCTTTCCATTGTTTCTTTTTTTGCTGTAGCCGTTATTGCCAGTGTACTGAAAGATTTTCCCCCTTTAATTTTTATTGAAATTATCTTATTTGGAATTTTTTTCTCCATGATTGGGGTTTATGGACAGCGTTTTGCAGCAGTTGGCGGACTTACCTTAGTAGTTTTTTCCATTTTTGTTGACGGACACTTAACAGGAGAAAGTATTTGGAAAAGTCTTTTTATTTTTCTTTTTGGCTGTATCTGGTTTTTTATTGTTTTTCTTATTGTTTCAAGAATTCAACCTTACAAACTTGCCAGTCAACTTATTGGCGAAAATTATTTGCAACTCGCTGATTATCTTCGAATAAAAGCGAAATTTTATGAAGAAAAAGCCAATCCCGAATCGCTATATCCTGAAGTTATTTCAAAACAAATAAACATCAAAAATCTACAGGAAGAAACACGTGAAGTCGTTTTTAAAACAAGAACCATTGTTAACGAATCCACTACTTATAGCCGGCTTTTGATGCTGATGTTTCTCCATTCCATTGATTTTTATGAAAAACTGATTACCTCAGATCAAGATTATAAAAAATTACATGAAAACTTCGATCATTATGATGTACTGAAAAAAATTCATGAATTTTTATTAGAGTTAGCCAACGAATTGGAAGACATCGGAATCAACCTTCAAATCGGACAAAAAAAACATTCCGATTCTTTGATTGATGAAAAAATCCAAAAGGTTTATGATGCTTATTTCGACTTGCGAAACCACAAATTATCTTCCGAAAATTTTGAAAATTTTATGATGCTTAGGATGACGGTTCTTCGTATCACCCAAATTAGTGATGATGTAAAAACGATCCATAAAGTACTTTCACAAGATTCCAAATTGGCAAAATCATTATCCACCGGTTTGGATTTTGAAAAATTTATTCCTAAACAGGAAAAGCTCAATTCAAAAGTATTTTTTAATAATTTTTCTTTAAAATCTTCTCATTTTCGACACGCCATTCGTATCACCGCTGCATTATTAATTGGCTACTCTATTTCAAAATTAAGTTTTCTTGGAATTGGCCATTCGTATTGGATTCTCATTACCATTATTGCCATTATGAGGCCTGCTTACAGCACTACAAAACACCGAAATTTACTTCGTTTATACGGAACCATTTCTGGAGCTGTGGTGGCTTATTTTATTTTAATTTTTGTCCATAATAATGCTGTACTTTTAGCGCTTTTGCTCACCAATATGATTCTTTGTTTTGCTTTCTTAAAAGAAAAATATGCTTGGGCAGTTTTTTTCATGACGATTTATATTTTCATCACTTTCAATTTTCTGAATCCCGGAAATGTCAATCAAATTTTTAAAGACCGTATTTTAGATACCGCTATTGCTGGAGTTATTGCTTTTTTAATTTCTTATTTCGTACTTCCGGTTTGGGAACACACGCAAAATTTAACCCTGATGAAAAAATCTGCTGCCGATAATCTTCAGTATTTTAAAACGGTGATTAAAAATTTTGAAAATAAAACCACCACCGTAAATTATAAAGTCCGGAGAAAAGATGCCATTATCAGCTTGGCAAATTTATCCGACAATTTTCAAAGAATGCTTTCCGATCCTAAAAACCAGCAGCAAAAATTAGAATCGGTACATCAATTCGTGAACACCGCACATTTAATTACTGCTTACACCGCGTCGCTTTCACAGTTTTCTTCCACTGATATCGATTTTAATGAAATTGATTTCGAAAATTGGGAAAGAAAAATTTCTTCCGAAATGGAAACTACACTAGATCTTTTAGAGAATAACCATTTGAATATTGAAAATATAAATTCCTCCAGCATTAATCCTACAGATACTATTGAAGATTTGCTCGAAAAGCGCAAAAATGAAATCAGTGAAAACGAACCTTTTAATCTTCGTGATCCACAGAGAATTAGCAGATTAACACAGCTCAAAAATATTCGTGAAATATTAGAGCTTCTTTCAGACGTTACCCACGAACAACGTAAAGTAGTAGAAAACTATCAAATTTTTAAAAAGGAGACGACGCTGGGATCTTAAAATTAATCTGATGATTTTCTTCAATAATGGCAAAGTAAAGTGCATCTATTTTCATTACTTTAGCGATGTATTGGTCTTCAAAATCAGCATCAAAAACACGGCATTTAACCGCTGAAAGATCATTTAGACAAAACTTTTCAACCTCATAGTTTTTTTTTAGCGACCAAAATTTACTGGGATGAAGTTTATAAAGTGCCTCTTTAATCACCCAAATTACCGTTAAAAATTCTACCTCATTTTCATTTTCCGTCCAGCAAATTTCATTGGGATGAACAAATTTATTTTTAATTCGTAAGATTTTGGGCATAATTTTTTCTATATCAATACCTACCCTCTTTTTAGAAATGGCCAGTGAAGCATACGGGAAAGAATGCGTTATGGAAATAAAAAAATCTTTTGGTGAAAGATAAGGCTGCCCAATCG
>JAEZWE010000142.1 GCA_023420435.1 Bacteroidota bacterium | reverse complement strand
GTTTATTGGTGTATTTAGGTATAGAAGTTAAATAGAAAGTGCCTTTTGATACGCATTCTCAATTCCCTCCAAATTTTTTCCGCCCGCAGTTGCAAAACCCGGATTTCCACCACCACCACCTTGGATTTCTTTGGCGAGTTCTTTCACCAAATTTCCGGCGTTGTATTGGTTTTCCAAATCTTGTGAAACGCCAACTGTAATCATCGGTTTTTCATTTGCATCAGAAATTATTATAATCACTGAATTCTCAATTTCTTTTTTCAGTTGGAATACGATATCTTTCACGGAAGCTCCATCCAAAGAGGTTTTTTTTACTAAAAGTTTTTTTCCGTTTTTATCTACGAAATCATTTTTCCAGTTTTGGATTTCACCTTTCGCTTTTTCTTTTTTCAAGCCTTCGATTTCCGATTTTAAATGGGAATTTTCCTCCAATAATTTTTCGATGGATTTTGCCAAATCTTTCGATTTTAACAATTGGGAAATTTCAGAAATTTGTTGTTCCAGATGTTGGAAATATTCATTCGATTTATCTCCGGAAATAGCTTCAATCCTGCGGATTCCTGCTGCAGTGGAACTTTCGGAATTTATTTTAAAATGACCAATTTCGCTTGTCGATTTTACGTGTGTTCCACCGCACAATTCTTTCGAACTTCCAAATTGGATCATTCGAACGTTGTCGCCATATTTTTCCCCGAAAAGCATCATTGCACCTTTCTCTTGTGCTTCTGCAATCGGAATATTTCTGAACTCTTGAAGCGCAATATTTTCTTTAATTTTTTGGTTCACTTTTTCCTCTACCAATTTCAATTCGTCTTCCGACATTTTTGCGAAATGGGAAAAGTCGAAACGCAAATAATCGGGACCTACAAATGAACCTTTTTGTTCCACATGAGTTCCCAAAACTTCACGCAACGCTTCGTGCAACAAATGCGTTACGGAATGGTTGGCTTCAGTATTTTTACGATCAGTGGAATTAACTTTCGCATAAAAAACCGCACCTGCATCTTTGGGAAGTTCCTTGATTAAAGAAATAATGAGATTATTTTCTTTTTTGGTATCGATAACTTCAATTACTTCCGGATTGTCTTTTACGTTGTATAAATCTGGTTGCGAAATATCAAAATGCGTCGCATAACTCGGAATCAAAATTCCTTTGTCGCCGATTTGACCACCACCTTCCGGATAAAATGGCGATTTTGAAAGCACAATTTGATAAAATTCGCCGTCTTTATTTTCAATTTTTCGATATCGAGTGATGTACGTTTCTATCGCAGTTTCGTCATAACCGACAAAGGTTTCAGGCTTTTCTTCTAAAATTACCCAATCATGAACTTTTTGTTTGGAATCTGCTTTGGAACGTTGTTTTTGTTCATTTAAGGCTTGCTCAAAACCTGCTTCATCAATGGTCAAACCCTTTTCTTCCGCAATAATTCTAGTTAAATCATCAGGAAAACCATAAGTGTCATACAATTCAAAAACTTCTTCTGTTGGCAACACTTTTTTATTTTCAGAAATCGTTTGCTGAATTAATTTTTCTACTCTAATTAATCCCGTTTCAATGGTTCTAAGGAAAGACTCTTCTTCACTTTTAATCACTTCGGTAACCAAATTTCCTTGTTTTTCCAATTCCGGGAAAAATGGTCCCATTTGATCTTTTAAAACTGCAACTAACTGATAAAGAAATGGTTCTTTTCTATCTAAAAATCGGTAAGCGTAAGAAATGGCTCTTCTCAAAATTCTACGGATAACATAACCAGCACCTCCGTTTGACGGCAATTGTCCGTCCGCAATCGCGAAAGAAACCGCTCTGATGTGATCCACAACAACACGAATGGCGATGTCTTTTTCGTCGGTTAAAATTCCCGTGTATTTTTTCCCCGAAAGTTCTTCTACTTTATTAATTAAAGGCGTGAAAACATCGGTGTCGTAATTGGATTCTTTGTGCTGCAAAGCCATACACAAACGCTCGAATCCCATTCCTGTGTCAATATGTTTTGCAGGAAGATTTTCTAAAGTTCCGTCTGCTTTTCTGTTGAACTGCATGAAAACCAAATTCCAGATTTCCACCACTTGCGGATGGTCGTTATTCACCAGTTCAAGACCTGAAACTTTGGCTTTTTCTTCATCACTTCTCAAATCCACATGAATTTCTGAACACGGTCCACAAGGTCCGCTTGCTCCCATTTCCCAAAAATTATCTTTTTTGTTTCCGTTGATAATTCGGTCTTCTGCAATAAATTCTTTCCAAAAATTGTAAGCGTCTTGATCACGCTCTAAATTTTCAGATTCATCACCTTCAAAAATGGTGACATAAAGGTTTTCTTTTGGAATTTTATAAACTTCCGTCAACAATTCCCAAGCCCAAGAAATGGCTTCTTTTTTAAAATAATCGCCAAATGACCAATTTCCTAACATTTCGAACATGGTGTGATGATAAGTATCACGTCCAACATCGTCCAAATCATTATGTTTTCCAGAAACTCTCAAACATTTTTGCGTATCCGCAATTCTTGGCGCTTTTGGTTCCTTATATCCCAAAAAATAATCTTTAAACTGTGTCATTCCGGAATTGGAGAACATCAAAGTAGGATCGTCTTTCAACACAATAGGTGCAGAAGGAACAATCAAATGTTGTTTGCTTTTGAAAAAATCTAAAAATTGTTGGCGAATTTCTTGTGAAGTCATTGTTGTAACGATTTGTCTTTAGACAGTTTTTGTAAGTTGGCAAATTTAATGATTTTCTTCATTAAATTTTAATGGATTTTGAATGAATAAAGTGTTTTCGCTAAAAATATGTATCTTTATTTTTAAAGAAAAAATTCTTTATGAAAATTACAGAATTAGCGAGCAAATTGGGGATTTCTACTTTTAGCCTAAAACAATTTATTGAGGATTTCGATTTAGAACTTTCCCAATGTCTTTGTCCGAATTTAGAAGTGAAAAAGGATTTTGAAAAGTTTGCATTGGAAAATAAAAAGTTTCTTCAGGATTATGAAAAAGATTTAATGCAAGAAAAATCTACTAATCAAATTGCCAAAGAAATCAATAAACCGGAAGATAAAATTGTTGAAATTATCAAAAAACAAAAACCCAACCTTTTTGAAAATGGAATGTATAAATCGTCCGTTTCCAGTTTTGGAATTGATCATGAATTAGGTGGAGATTATCATTTTATCTACGATTATTTTGGGAACAAAATGCCTTTAGCACAGCGGGATTTCATTGGTTACCGCGATTTGTATTTTTATATTACCGAAATGCTCAATCCGTTTATAGAACCGCAACAAGCCAAAGATTGGGG
>JAEZWE010000121.1 GCA_023420435.1 Bacteroidota bacterium | reverse complement strand
AAGCTGGACTTATAATGTTGCTTGGATCGATTGTCTGCAGAAAGGAAATAACATCGGCAGATCTATTTTGCTTCGTGGAGAACATGTATTAAGACACGAAATTTCTGAAAAAAATGGTGAAAATCCATTAAAAATAGTGAGTAAAATTCAACCGAAAATTCCTTTCTTTTTTCCGGATTTTATTCTCAATTCATTTACCGTTAAAATTTTTAATTGGCTTTATTACGCAAAGCAAAACCGTAAAGAAGTAAAACAAATCGTAGATTATGAAACCTTTTTCTATCCTTTAGATTTTGTGCAGGATTGGAACAAAATTTACGGAAAAAAAGGATTTATACAATATCAAATGGTGATTCCTAAAGAAAAAGGAAAAGAAGGCATGAGGAAAATTTTGGAAACCATTGCGAAAAGTGGAAACGGTTCCTTTCTCGCGGTTTTAAAACTTTTTGGCAAAAACAATCCACAAGCTTATAACTCGTTTCCAATGGAAGGTTACACCTTGGCTTTGGATTTTAAAGTGAATGACAATTTAAAAAAATTAGTCGGGAAATTGGATCAAATTGTGGAGGATTTTGGCGGTAGAATTTACCTTACCAAAGATGCTATGAGCAAATCTTCGTTAACCGGCTATTTAAAAAATGTTGAAAACGCAAAATTTGTTTCGCTTCAGCATAAGAGAATCATGAATGGTGGAAGCATAAACAAAATTTAATTTTTTTTGGAATGATTATTCTTGGTAGCAATTCTGAAGTAGCACAAGCTTTTGTAGAGAAAGCACTTTCTGATGGCGAAAAATATCCTGTCATTTACCTTTTGACCTCACATCGTGAAACTACAGAAAAATTTGCAAAACATATTGAAGTGAAATTTCTTCAAAATTCGGAAATTATCGATTTGGATTTAATGAAAGAAATTGATTTTTCTACGCTCGAAAAAGTGAATTCCGATTTGCTTTTCTGTGCAGCCGGTTTTCTTGGAGAAGGAACAGAAGAAGCACTTTACGACTACAAAAATTCTGAAAAAATAATTTCCATAAATTTTGCCAAATTGGTTCCCGTTATCAATTTTTTTGCCGAAAAAATGGAAAGACAACGATTTGGAACCATTATCGGTTTATCTTCTGTAGCAGGAGATCGTGGAAGGCAAAGCAATTTTATATATGGAAGTTCTAAAGCCGCTTTCACCGCTTATTTAAGTGGTTTAAGAAATTATTTGTTTGACAAAAAAGTTCACATTTTAACCGTAAAACCTGGTTTTATGGATACCAAAATGACGGAAGGTTTGCCCTTGAATCCGAAACTTACCGCTTCACCAAAACAAGCGGCAACTTACATTTACAAAGCCTTCAAAAAACAAAAAAATGTAGTGTATGTTCTTCCGATTTGGGGCTTAATCATGCTTATTATCAAAAATATTCCGGAGTTTATTTTCAAAAAAATGAAACTCTAATTCATCATGAAAAAGCTGTATTGTTTTGATTTTGACGGTACTTTAACCAAAGAAGACACCATGTTTCTTTTTCTTAAATTTTATAATTCTAATAAATATTTCATAGAGTTTGCCAAGCACATTCCGCTGTTTTTATTTTTGAAATTAGGATTGCTGGATGCAGAAAAAGTGAAAAAAAGTTTTATTTCAGGAATATTAAAAGGGGAAAAAAAACAAAAAATAGAAGAATTGTCTCAAAAATTTTTTAAAGAAAATTTTCCAAATATTTTTAGAGAAAACGCTTTGGATTTCATTGATAAAATTGATCATTCAAAAACAAAATCTCTTATTGTTACTGCTTCTTTAGATATTTGGACAAAACCTTTTGCAGACCATTTTCAAATGAAGTTGGTCGCTACAAAAGCTCATTTTGAAAATGATGTTTTTACCGGAAATTTTATCGGTAAAAACTGTAATGGTGAAGAAAAAGTGGATCGTATAAAAGAAGAAATTTCAGGAGAACATTTTGATAAAACCATTGCTTTTGGAGATACCAAAAGCGACCAACCGATGTTACGGTGGGCAAACGAAAGTTATTTCCGCTTTTTTCATTAATTTTGAAGTTTTAAAAAAGTAATATTTATACGTTTATGAAAAGAGTATATTTGGATAATGCTGCCACAACACCTCTTTCTGAAGAAGTAATAAAAGAAATGGTTTCCTCCATGAAAAATTTTGGAAATCCGTCTTCAACGCACAGTTTTGGACAAGAAGCCAAAATACTCATTGAAAATGTAAGACGCAATATTGCCGATTTTCTAAAAGTTTCTCCCGCAGAAATTATTTTTACTTCTTGCGGAACAGAAAGTAATAATATGATCATCAAATCTTGTGTGCGAAACTTAGGTGTGGAAAGAATTATTACTTCACCAATTGAACATAAGTGTGTTTCCGAAACCGTAATGGAAATGAAAACACGCAAAAATGTTGAGGTCGTTTATTTGCGCCCTAATAACCATAAAGGAGATTTTGATCTTCAGCAATTGGAAGAACTTTTGAAAAATTCAGAAAAAAAGACCTTAGTTTCTTTAATGCATGCCAATAATGAAATTGGAAACCTTTTGGATATTGAAAAAGTAGCCCAAATTTGTAAAGAAAATAACGCATTGTTTCATTCCGATACCGTTCAAACGATAGCTCATTTGGATTTAGATTTCTCAAAAATTCCGGTCGATTTTGCTTCTTGCAGTGCTCATAAATTTCACGGTCCTAAAGGTGCCGGTTTTGCTTTTGTAAGAAAATCATCCGGTTTAAAAGCATTAATAACTGGAGGTCCACAGGAAAGAAGTTTACGTGCCGGAACTGAAAATGTTACCGGAATTGTAGGTTTGGGGAAAGCTTTAGAAATTTCGATGCAAAATTTAGAGAACTATTGTAAACAAATTTCGGAAATTAAGGAATATACCATCGAGAAGTTAAGAACTCAAATTCCAGAGATAGAATTTAATGGTAGAAG
>JAEZWE010000032.1 GCA_023420435.1 Bacteroidota bacterium | reverse complement strand
AATCAAGTCCAAACGATCTAAAGGATGCGGTTTTGCGCCGCGATTATAAAATGATTTTGAAGCTGTAGCAATATCTTTTTCTTTAAAAATAAAGGTGTTATTCATTTTCAAAGGTTCGAAAACCATTTGTTTCATAGCTTCAGGAAAAGGTGTTGCTGTAATTTTTTCAATAATCAAAGCCAATAATGCAAAATTGGTGTTACAATAGACAAATCCAGTTTCCGGAGCTCGGTTTACTTCCGGTTTGTAGCGAATCAACAAATTCAAAATGTCTTTATTGGTAAGAAAAGGCTTAGCAAGTTCTACAGGTTCCGGTTGAATTTTTTCAATAAAATATTCATATTTTGGAAGTCCACTTCTTTGACTTAACAATGATTTTACCGTAACACCTGGATAAGGAAAACCTGGGAAAAATTTTGAAATATCGTCTTCTAATTTTAGCTTTCCAACTTCTATCAACTTCATTGTTGCCATTGCTGTAAGTGTTTTGCTAATGGAAGCTACGTGAAGTGAAACATTTTGATCGATAGGTTTCACTCCTTTTTCCAAAGCATAACCTCGATATTTCTCGAAAAGAATTTTATCTCCTTTTGCCACTAGAAAACCTCCCCACAAATCACCTTTTTCCCAAACATTATTGTAATATTTGTCTATGGTACTGATAATGGAATCGTTATTCTCCAGCCTGTTGTCTTTGCTGGAAAAAATATCATCAAGATTTACGTTGCTAAAATTGGGAAGTGATGTGGTTTTTACTTCTGCAGTTTGGCCTTCTTTTTTACAAGAAAAAATTAGTAATAATAAAAAAAGGCACGTCAAAAATTTTCCTCTCATATTTTTCAAAACGGGAGGCAATTTACATAATTCACTAAAAAAAGCTTGATGACTGTAGTAAGATTAAGATTTTTTTAACAGTCTTTGAATCAGATTCAAGAATATTTTTCTAAAATTTTATCCACAATAACCTGTGCCAACTTTTCTTTGCTTTGGTGCGTCCAACCGGCGATATGTGGCGTTACTATTACTTTTTCTGACGAAAGTAAAAATTGTAAATCTTCATTTTCCGCATCTATTTTTTCAAAAGAGGATGATTCAAATTCTATAACATCTAAAGCGGCACCTTTAACTTTACCGGATATTATAGCTTTAACTAAATCCTTCGTTTGAACGTTTTTCCCTCGTGAAGTGTTGACAAAATAGAACTCTTTCTCCATTTGATTGATAAAATTTTCATCAATTAAATTCAAAGTTTCAGAAGTTAGTGGAATATGTAAACTGAGAATATCAGATTCTTTTTGTAAAACTTCCAAAGGGACTTGCTTTGCAAATTCATCTCCTAAATTTTGCAGAATATCATGGAAAATCACTTTGCATCCAAAACCTGAAAGTCTTTTAGCAACCGCTTTTCCCATATTTCCATAACCAATTAAACCAAAAGTTTTACCAAGAATTTCGTCGCCTCTATTTTCTTCTCTTTTCCAAATACCTTTTTTAACCTCTTTTGATGAAATAAAAAGTCGGTGCATAAGAACCAAAAGCATCCCTAAAACCTGTTCAGCAACGGAATCCCGATTTCCTTCCGGAGAGTTGATTAGCGAAATACCAAATTCTTTCGCTGCTGTTTCATCAATATTTTCCATTCCTGCTCCAACACGAGCGATAAACTTCAAATTTTGGGAATTTTCTAAAAAATTTCGATCTAAAGGAATTCTGCTTCTGATAATGATGCCGTCGTAATCAGAAATCTTTTTCAAAATTTCTTCGTGAGAAGAATGATGGTCTTCATCAATAACAAATCCTTTTTCTGAAAGCTGTTCCGAAATTAAATGATGATTTTTGTCGAGCTGAAGAATTTTCATTTTGAATATCCTTTTTTGAAAATTTATCTAGGAAATTTGGTCGCAAAAAAGTTTACGCAATTCTACAGAGTCTTGTGGTTTCATTCTTCCGGAAAGGATCAATGAAAGTTCTTTTCTTCGTAAAGCCGCAGCAAAACGTTCTTTTTCTAAATCAGTTTCTGGCTCTAATTGCGGAATTGGAACAGGTTTGTTGTATTCATCAACAGCAACAAAAGTATAAATTCCTTCATTGGTGTGAATTTTTTCACCTTTAATAGGATCATCCAACCAAACATCGACGTAAATCTCCATTGAAGTAGAAAAAGCTCGGGAAACTTTCGATTCTAAAACAACAATTCCAGCTTCGGGAATTGGATGGTTAAAAGAAACGTGATTAACGGAAGCTGTAACCACTCTTCTTGCGCAATGACGAGCTGCAGAAATTGATGCGCAACGATCCATTTTAGCCAAAAGTTCGCCTCCAAAAAGGTTTCTAAGTGAATTGGTTTCGTTCGGAAGAACGATATTGGTCATTATAGTTAATGATTCTGACGCTTTTTTGGCTTCCATTTTTTTGAAGAATATTTTTTAGATTTTTTTGTGGGAGTCCACTTTTTTGAAACTGTGCTTTTCGGTAAAACACCTATGGTTTTTAAAGAGTCTTTTGCAAGACTGTCTTTATTTTTTTGTATTAAAAGTGAATCATTTAAGATTACTTTTTTAACGATTTTCTTTGGTTCCTCTTTTTTCAGAGGTGAATTAAAAGATCTTTTTCCGAAAACTAATTCTGGTTGTGTAATACCAAAATATGCTAATGCGCCCATTGGTATCAAAAATAAAGCTACCCAAAGAAACGATTTACTAAACTGATAATTTTTGGTTTCCGTTGTAGAGGCATGAAAATTTTCTTCTAAGTTTTTACCAGGAATTTCAGAAATATTAATTTCTTCCAAACCATAAAAATCGGGAGATTCTGAATGAATTCTGTTTCCTTTAAAAATGAGCTGATTTTCTGATACAAAAAATTCGCCCAAACCTTCAATTTTAAAACTATCATTTCTTAGGAATAAATTTTTCCAATAATTGGTTTGAACGTTTAACTCATGTTCTACAGAATTAACTCCATTTTTTTGCAAAAAACTCTGGAGATCATCATTTTGAACATGATAATCTGCCTCAAATTTTATTTCTTTTGCCGGTGGAAGAATTGTTTTTTGGTCTGTATCGAAAACCGCCCTTGAATTTTCAGTGTAAAAAACACCAAATTGAGGAACGACGACACGTCCTTTTCTTTTAAGTATTTCAAGAATTCCTTCCGTAATTTTCATTGTGCGGCAAATTTAGGTTTTTTCTTTTTTTCTTAAAAATAAAAAAAGACAGCCGAAACTGTCTCTGTTTAAAAGCAAACCAACTTTTCTTAGAATTTAGGAAACATCACCCATAATATTTCTAAAATAAATGAAAATGGTTTTCGCTATTTATTTTTATTTCCATTTTAATGAAACTCCAAACATAAAATTGGTTCCAGCTTGTGAAAAGTAATATGGATCGTTATCATACACATAACCGTTGTTCACATATTTTTTATCAAAAATGTTATTCAATAAAAATTTAAAATCGATAGCCGTTCTTTTTAAATTCAAAGTATATTTTGCGTTAAAATCTGCAAGAAAATAACTGTCTAATTTTAAATTTTCAGTTTCCGTATTATCTAAAAACTGACTTCCAACATATTGATTTTGAATTCCTAAACTAAAATTTTTAGCAGGCATGAAATTCACTAATAGATTGGCAATGGTTTTGGGTGAAAAAGAAATAGCGGTATTTCCTAAATTCTGAATTCCGGAAGACGTTTCATTTTTAAAATCAATATTTCTATTTTCACTCAGAGTTAAATTTCCGGAAATATTCCATTTTTCAGAAAGTTTTGCAAAAGCGCCCAATTCAATTCCCATTCGGTAAGATTTTCCGGAATTGGTTCTGATAAATTCACCTATATTATTAATATCTCCGCTTAAACCCAGTTGGTTTACGTAATTCATATAATAAGCATTGGCAGAAATTTGAAAATTTCCGAAAGTTTTTTCCAAGCCTGCTTCAAAATCGTGCAAAGTTTCCGGTTCGGTATTTGGATTGGCAAATAAATCATCCCGATTTGGTTCGCGGTGAGCATTAGCGTAAGAAATAAAAATTTTCCCTGATTCGATAAGATAAGAAAAGCCGGCTTTTGGATTAAAGAAAGTCCATTTTTTATCCAAATTAGCGCCTTCAAAATCGCCTTCTTGCAGGATTTTGGTGTCGTAGGTAATATTTCTAAGTTGCAAATCTCCAAAAATTTCAAATTGATTGACTTTGAAAA
>JAEZWE010000002.1 GCA_023420435.1 Bacteroidota bacterium | reverse complement strand
TGGAAACAAAACATTGGCAGCAGAAAGAATTTTCGATTTTGGATCCCGATTCCAATTTACTCACTTTTGGAGAAAATGTATAAAAAATGCCGGACAAAATCCGGCATTTACTTTTTTAAAAATTCTTAAATTTCCTCGAAAAGTACAATGGAATTTGCTGAAGTAATTCTTGCCAATCCATTTTCTACTTTTATTGTTATTCCACTATAAGCATCTCGAAGTTTGGTTCCATCCGAAAATATATTTTTTACAGAAATTTCTTTAAAACCTTGCGGTAAATCTAATCCTACAAGCACTTTATCGTTTTTATACGTTCTTGTAAACCAATAAGGTGCATCAGAAATTTTATTGTGAATTCCCGCGCCAACTGCAGGATGATTCGTTCTGAATTTTCCTAATTTTTGCCAATGAACCAATAACTTTTCCGTCTCCGGATTATTCTCCAAATCACTCCAGTTCATGTTACTTCGAAGATTAGCATCACCTTCTGCTCCGTTTACCATTAAAGGTCTTGCGGTTTCATCGCCATAATAAATTTGTGAAATTCCCGGAGTTAAAAGCAGTTTTGTAGCATTTTCGTACGATTTTTTTCTTTCTTTATCGTATGGATGTCCATCATCATGCGAAGCGGAATAATTCATCACACTGAAACTTTTCATTTCTGAATTCAGAATTTGCGAATATTTGCTGAAAATTTCTTCATAAGATTTCGTGGCATCTCCTTTAAAATCGAAATTAATTAAAGAATTAAAACCATTTTGAAAATAATTCACTTTTTTATCTCCAAAATCATAGGTTTGTTTTTGTGAAATTCCATAGCCATAAATTTCTCCAACAGTAAAGAAAGGCGAATGATCCAATACTTTGCCCGGATTTTTCAGTTTGTATTGGTCAAAAGCTTGTTGTGCCACTTTTTGAAAATCTTTCCATACATCTTCGTTAGTATGTTTCACAGTATCAATACGATAACCATCTATACCAAAATCGGTGATGTAATCTGCAAGCCATTTCATGATGTAATATTTTGGAGCTCTTGGATAACCGGTTTTTGCAAAAAATTCGTCTAATTCTTTAATTTCTTCTTCATATCTTCCTTCTGATTTCCATTTATTTATTAATTGTTGAGGAAGTTCAACACTTTCATTATTTTCCGTGAGAATATCTGGAAGATTTGCAACTAAAGTACAAGCTGTGGTGTTTAGATAATTGTCATATTTACATTGCGGATAAGTTCGAACCCAAGAATTTGGAAAAACGGGATCTACATTAGTTACTGGACCGGTATGATTAATTACCGCATCCAACACAATACGAATTCCTTTTTGATGCGCTTTTTCAACCAATTCTTTAAGATCTTTTTTGTTTCCGAAATTAGGATCTACAGAAGTCCAGTCTTTGGTCCAATATCCGTGAAAACCATAGGTATTACCTGTTCCTTCGTTTGTTGCCCCATGAATTTGTTCTACAATGGGCGTCATCCAAATTGCATTAACACCCAAATTTGTAAAATAATTATCTTCAATTTTCTGAATAACACCTCTTAAATCGCCTCCTTCAAAACCCCGTAAAACAGCTGCCTTTTCCGTTCTGTTGAAGTTGACATCATTATTTTTATCTCCATTTTTAAAACGATCCGTAAGAAGAAAATATACATTGGCTCCTTTCCAATCGAAATTTTCTGAAGTTTTAAAATTTTTCTGTGTGGAGCATGAAGCTAAAAATGCCAATGAAACTATTAAAAGTGTTTTTTTCATAATGAATGAGTTATTGAACAAAACTAATGAAAACTTATATTCTTCTTTATCAAAATTTGAAATTTCTAGCTTTTAACATTTATTTAACATCTTTTTTTATCTTTGTTTTCCTCAAACTTTAGATTTTGAAAACGCTTTATTCCTGGATTACCGAAAAACTGCAGTATGTTTCGCCGGATTGGTACCGGAACCGTTATTTCAAAAAAATGAAATTCTTGGATAAAACCCATGTTTTACAGTACAATATGGAACCGGAATTGGTTTGGGTGATGGAACATCTTCATAAAAATGATTTGGTTTTGGAAATTGGCGCCAATGTAGGAACTTACCTTTTTCAATATCAAAAAAAATTGAAAAATGAAAACATCATTGCTTTTGAACCCAATAAAGAACTTCACAAAAGATTGATGCGGATTTTTCCAAAAATGCGAATTTTTTGTTTGGCGCTTTCTGATGAAAATACTTATGCTGAATTTAAAATCCCTATCATTAACGGAAAAAAAATCACTTCCAGAGGAACTTTGCAAACCAGTTTCCAGGAAAAAAACGAGCAAAAAAACATTCTGCAAAAAGTAAAAGTAATTCGTTTGGACGATTGGGCGGGTTTAGAAAATATTTCAAAAATTGATTTTATCAAGATTGATGTGGAAGGAAATGAAATGCGCACTTTAAAAGGCGCTGAAGAAACGATCAAAAAATTCAAACCTGTTTTTATGGTTGAGATGGAACAAAGGCACCATAAAATTCCTTTATGGAAACTAATTTGTGAAATTTCAGATTGGGGATTTTCACCAAAATATTTAGACAGAAATAATTTTGAATTACAAGACCTTACCGAAAATTTAGTTTCCTCACAAAACGAAAAAAACGAAAAAAATAAAATACAATATATTAATAACATCATCTTTTTTCCCATAACATGAGTGTCGTAGCAAGGCAAGGTTTTAAATATACAATAATTGGTTATCTGGGATTTGTTCTAGGCGCATTATCAACCTATTTTGTTTTCCCTTTTGATTTTAAATTTTACGGAACATTACGGTTCATTTTAACCGCTGCAGAAATTATGGTTCCTGTGGTTGTTTTCGGACTTTCGTATGCCAATATTAAATTTTTTATCCAATCGCAAAAAGCAGGAAAACATCAGAATTTACTGTCATTATCTTTAGTTGGAATTGTTTTTAATTTTCTGATATGCAGTGTTTTATTTTATCTTTTTTTTCAGATTTTTCCGGAATTTAAAGAAACCGAATATTGGAGTTATAAATACATGATTTTACCTTTGGTTTTGGTTTTAGCACTTTCCCACGTTTTCAACCGTTATTTATCCAATTTTAAAAGAATTGTTATTCCCAATATTTTTGAAAATATTTTTCCAAAACTGGCCAATTTAGGGGCTTTTTGCTTGTTTATTTTTTTGGGAGCAACGCAAGGTTTGGCTTTCGGATTTTTCTTCGGAATTTTTGTTTTGAGTCTTTTCGGTTATGTTTTTTATGCCAATAAACTGGAGAAAATTCAGCCGGATTTTAGCACCGGATATGTGAAAGAAAATAAACTTTGGAAAGATTTTCTGAATTACAGTTTTTTCGGATTTTTAGGAAATATCGGAAATTACATTGCCATAAAAATTGACAGCGTGATGATTGGTGAAGCTTTAGGAATGGAAGAACTGGGAATTTACTCTACCCTTTTTGCGATTATTTCGCTTATTTCAATTCCTCAACTTGGGCTCTTCAATATTTCGGCACCTATGATCAATAAGAGTATTGAAGAAGATAATTTTGAAGAACTGGATCGTTTTCACAAAAAAACATCCCTTAGTTTGTTCTTTTTAGGGGCAGTTTTCTTTTCCTGCATTTTGGTCGGATTTCCGTTTTTGGCTAGTTTTATTAAAAACGGAACCATGCTTCGCGAATCGGAACCGGTCATCTGGATTTTAGGTTCTGCCATTTTGTTTGATTTAGGAACCGGATTTAACGGAAATATCATTTCGCTTTCAAAATATTATCGTTTTAATATTTTGATTATGCTTTTTTTGGCTTTTTTGACGATTTTCTTAAACTTATATTTCCTTAGAAATACCAATTTGGGAATTGTAGGTGTTGCTTTAGCTACAGCAATTTCTTTAACGATTTACAACATCGTGAAAATTGTTTTCAACTATGTGAAATTCAAGGTAAATCCTTTAACTATTGAGATGATTTTTGTTTCCATCATTTCTACTTTAGCCATTACCGTAGCGATAATTCTCCCCGATTTTAAAAATAATTTTCTGAATTTACTGTATAAACCTGCCATAGTTTTAGGATTAATTTTTATAGGAAATTATTTTCTGAAAATATTTCCTGTGGAAGATTATCTGAATAAAAAATTCTTTAAAAGCATCTTCAGTTTCGGAAAAAAATAAAAGATTTATTCTAAGAAATTTCTTCCAGAACTTTTTCAAAATCTGCCAAAATTTTTGAGAATCCATAAAGAGAAAAGTCGCTATTTTTAATCTCATTTTTGCCTTCAAGAATGTCAACAACATTACTTTCATCAATAGCAAAATCATATTTTTCTGAATAAAAATGTGGCATTAACGCAGGTTTTCCGAAATGGATTGCATCTCCAATATTTCCGCTCATTTTGGTCTTTCCGTAAAATTCTTTTACACTGAAAAAATCGGTTTCTTGATGAATTGGACACCAAAGAATGTCAGCTTCTTGCATGGTTTGGTTAAAAACCGATTTTGGGACTTTTTCAGTAAAGTATTTAATCGAAATATTTTCTGAATTTTTGGCTATAAAATTTTCAATTTTTTGTTGTTCATCTGCTTCTGCTTTTCCTAAAAAGGTAATACAGACAGAACTTTTAAGCGTTTTCAAAATTTCCAAAACGCGGTTGTAATCCCTTCTTTTTTGTGAAACAGTTCCCGGAATTACTACATTCAAAATTTTGGTATTACTTTGTTTTTTTGATTCAAATTTTTCAGTAAAAAAAAGGGGCAAAAATCTAAATCCGGATGAAACTAAATTTTGATCTAAAACAAATTTCACATTCGCTTTTTTATGAATTTTAGAAACCGAAAAAAGACTTTCTTTCAGCAATAATTTCAGTCGGTAAGCGAAATCATTTTTAAAAATATTGAAAAATAAAGTGGATTTATTTGCCTTAGAAAAATTGATATTATGAACTATGATAGCGGATTTATTTTTTGAAATGATTTGCTCAAAAACATTGAAAAACCGGTGTACGGTTCCTACGATGATGAAATCATAATTTTTCCATTCCAACTGATTTAAAATCGTTTTTGGAGAACTCACAAAAACATTATCAGAAGTCGAAATTTCCAATTGTTTTAAAATTTTCTCTGAAAAAAAATAATCTGTTTGAAATTTCGAGGATTGTTTAGCCAATTGCATAAAATTCGTAGCAATTTCTGCATGCGTATCCAGTTCTATGTAAGCTATTTTTCTCACTTTTTCAGCTTAGCAGCAGCTTCTTTTTTCTGCAATTTTTGCATCGGATCTTCATACATTTGGTTTCCGTTGGAATAGGTTTCCAAAACTTTTGTTTCCAGAATTTTATCTTCAGAAACTGTCATAATATCTTGATTCAAAATGACATAATCTGCGGCTTTTCCCATTTCCAAACTTCCTTTTTCATTTTCATCAAAAGCCGCTTTTGCCGCCCAAATCGTCATTCCACGAAGTGCTTGTTCACGCGTTAAAGCATTTTCTTTTTGGAAGCCTTCTTTGGGTAAATTCTGTACATCTTTCCTAACAACGGCAGCAAAAAAAGTTTTTATCGGATTAATATCTTCTACCGGAAAATCTGTTCCCAAAGGAATCCATCCATTTTGTTTCAATAATTCTTGGTAAGCGTAAGCTGTTTTCATCCGTTCTTTTCCTATTCTGTATTCTACCCAATTCATATCAGAAGTAGCATGCGTTGGTTGTACTGAAGGAATGATTTGGTTTTTTCCAAAAAGCTGAAAATCTTCCGCATTTACAATTTGGGCATGTTCAATTCTCCATCTTCTATCGGTTTGTCCGGTAAGTACGTCGCCATAAATTTTTAAAATTTCCTGATTTGCAGAATCTCCTATGGCGTGTGTTGCCATTTGTAAATTACTTGCCGCTAATCTTGTAGCCAAATTTTTAAAATTTTCAGGTTTCGCAAGCAGGAAACCTTTCCATCCTTTTTTATCGGAATAATCATGCAACAAACAAGCGCCACGAGATCCTAAAGCGCCATCAGAATATACTTTATAACCCCCAAAAGTTACCAATCCTTTTTTGTATCTGCCTTTGGAAATCCACTCATCATACGTTTCAGGGTTATCTTCTAGCAAAGCGAAAATTTTCATTTTCAACATTTTCTTGTTTTGCGCTTTATCCAAAAGTTGAAACATTTTTACCGAAATTCCCGCATCATGAAGAGAAGTTAAACCCAAAGAAAAACACTCTTTTTGTAAAATATCGATGTAATTTAAAGCCAATTCATCACTAATTTCAGGAATATGTTTTTCAACTAAAAGTAGGGCATTATCGATTAAAATTCCGGTAAGATCACCTTCTTTCACTTCAATCTCTCCACCTTCAACTTTGGTATCTGAGGTAATTCCTGCAATTTCTAAGGCTTTTTGATTGGCAATAGCTGCGTGTCCATCAATTCTTTTTAAATAAACAGGACGATCCGGAAAAAGTGAATCCAGTTTTACTCGATTTGGAAATTCTTTTATTGCCCAATCATTTTGATCCCAGCTTCTTCCATAAATCCATTTTGAAGTAGCATTTTTACTATAAAGTTGCAATTTTTCAAGAATTTCTTCCCAAGATTTTGTTCCCAAAAGTTCCGCTTTCCATTGGTCTAAAGCAAAACCTGTAAAATGAGAATGGGCATCGATAAACCCGGGATAAACGCTTTTTCCTTGAAGATTTTCAATGTTTTTGGAAGTAAATTTTGCCAAAATTTCAAGTTCATTTCCAACACCAACTACTTTTCCGTTCAAAACTGCCATAGCTTGCGCAATTTCGAAATTTTCGTTCACGGTATAAATTTTTGCGTTGTAGATTATTTTGTCAACCGTAACTTTTATTTGCGCAAAAAATTGGATTGAAACAAAGGCTAAAAAAATTGAAAATATTTTCTTCATTTGTGCTATTTTTTTCCGAAAATGCCTCTCCAGCGAAGGTTTCGGATATACTTAATTTCATTTTTTGATAATGATCTTTGTGCATTTTGCTTCATAAAGGATTTCATGGTGATAAAAAATTCTTTCAAAGACTTGTTTTTCAACGAAGATTTCGCTGAAGATATTGCAGCCAAAGACAAATTTAAGCCAATATTGTAAAAATATTCTCCTAATTTTTCAGCTTTTTGATTTTTGTATTTGTAAGCGGTTGGTCGTAAATGTTTCACCCAAAGATTTTTAATTGTAACTACTTCATAACCATTCATTTTAGCCAACATCACATCAATATTATCCCAACCTAAAACAGGGCGCAGTCCGTCCATTTCTAAAAAACATTGCTTTCTGTAAGATTTTATGGGACCTCGAACATGATTTTTTGAGGACAAATTTTCAAAAATCCATTGCTTTTTCTCATCTTTAAAATCAAAAGCCAAGTTATTTTCGAAAACGGATTTTGATATTTTCACGATTCCTGAAACCATTCCTGCTTTTGGATTTTTGGTATATGTATTATTTAGCTCCAATAAATAATTTTCAGGAAAAATTATATCTGCATCAAACTTGCAGATAACATCAAATTCAGAAAGATCTTCCGATTTCAGACCTTTGTTGAAAGTTCTTACGACTTTAGCTCCTGGTTCGTGCGTAGATTTTTCTAAATTTAACAATGAAAACTTAGCATCTTCTTCTACAAGTTTTTGAATAATTTCAGCAGTTTTATCGGTAGATCCGTCATTAACCACCACTACTTTAAAATCCTCAAAATTTTGATTTTGAATAGATTTCAAGCAGAAAAAAATGTTTTTTTCTTCGTTGTGAGCAGGAATTATTATGAGAAACTTCACCGTTTTTTAAACCAAATTATGAGGTTTCAGCATATTTTTCGGATCTAGAATTTCGTCCAATTTTTCTTGGGTAAGAAGTCCTTTTTCCAACACCAAATTATAAACACTTTTCCCGGATTCCAAAGCTTCTTTGGCAATTTTTGTAGAATTTTTGTAGCCGATGTAAGGATTTAAAGCCGTAACAATTCCTATACTATGTTTTACCATATTAAGACAAATTTCTTTGTTTGCAGTAATTCCAACAACACATTTTTCGCGCAAAGTATCCAGTGCATTGCACAAAAATTGTATATTTTCCATAATAGCATGAGAAAGTACGGGTTCCATAACATTCAGTTGCAATTGTCCTGCTTCAGCAGCAAAAGTAACAGTTAAATCATTTCCAATCACTTTATAACAAACTTGGTTGACAACTTCCGGAATTACAGGATTTACTTTTCCTGGCATGATGGAACTTCCGGGCTGCATTGGTGGCAAATTGATTTCGTATAAGCCCGCTCTTGGTCCGGAACTAAGCAACCTTAAATCATTACAAATTTTAGAAAGTTTTACCGCTAATCTCTTCATGGCGGAAGAATAAATGACATAAGATCCTGTATCTGGCGTTGCTTCCACTAAATTGGGTGCGGAAACAATAGGATAGCCGGAAATTTTTGCTAAATTTTTCGCACAAAGCTCGGCATAACCTGGAGGCGCATTTAGTCCGGTTCCAATAGCAGTAGCGCCCATATTTACCTCAACAAAGAGTTTAGCAT
>JAEZWE010000193.1 GCA_023420435.1 Bacteroidota bacterium | reverse complement strand
TGAGTGAAGATAGAAAACGTCTCCTGGATAAGCTTCACGACCTGGAGGTCTTCTTAAAAGAAGTGAAAGTTCGCGATAAGCTACAGCTTGTTTTGATAAATCATCATAAATAATTAATGCAGGACGTCCTGTATCACGGAAATATTCTCCTATGGAAGCTCCTGCCATTGCAGAATAAACCTGCATTGGAACCGGATCTGAAGCATTTGCTGCTACAACAACGGTATAAGGAGAAGCTCCTTTATCTTCTAAAGTTTGAACAATTTGAGCTACTGTTGAAGCTTTTTGTCCAATCGCTACATAAATACAAAATACAGGTTGTCCAGCATCGTAAAATTCTTTTTGGTTAAGAATTGTATCAATAGCTACAGTAGTTTTCCCTGTTTGACGATCTCCAATAATTAATTCTCTTTGTCCTCTTCCTACTGGAATCATAGAATCAATAGCAACGATACCTGTTTGTAGTGGTTCGTTAACCGGTTGTCTGAAAATAACACCCGGTGCTTTTCTTTCCAAAGGCATTTCGTAAAGATCTCCAGTGATAGGACCTTTTCCATCAATTGGATTTCCTAATGTATCTACTACTCTTCCCAACATTCCTTCTCCAACTTTAATGGAAGAAATTCTGTTGGTTCTGTTTACTGTATCACCTTCTTTTACTTCTTTTGATTCACCTAAAAGCGCAACACCTACGTTATCTTCTTCAAGGTTCAAAACAATTCCTTCAATACCACTTTGGAATTTTACCAATTCCCCGTACTGAACATTTTCCAAACCGTAAACACGAGCAATACCGTCTCCAATTTGGAGTACAGTTCCTACTTCTTCAACGTTGGATTGTGTATCGAAATTTGCTAGCTGTTGCTTCAGTATCGCTGATACTTCTGCCGGATTTATTTCTGCCATTTTATGGTTTTTTTTGTCTTAGTTTAATTGAAAATCTTTTTTAAGTCTGTTAAGTTTAGTTCTCATTGAAGCATCTACTTGCTGATCCCCAACTCTTAAAATATACCCACCAATCATTTCATGATCAATATTTGTCGTAAGATCAAATCCTCTGTTAATATCCACCAAATTACTTGATTTGATTATCTCTTCCACATTTTGTTGAGAAAGCGGAGCTGCAGAAGTAATTGTTACTCTTTGGATTCCTTGCATGTCTTCCACTTTGTTAACAAATTCCTGAGCAATATGCTTTAAATGAGTTTCTCTCCCTTGTTTAATGACAAGGTTAACAATGTTTTTAGAAGTTTGGGAAAAATTTTTAAAAATTTCACCAGCGGCTTCCATTTTCTTTTTAGAGTCAATAAAAGGAGTTGCAAAGAAAGCGTTCAAATCTTTTGAGTCTTTCATAATCTTTACAATATCTTTCATTTCTGAAAAAACGGTAGGCGTACTTCCGGATTCCTGAGTGAAATCCAACAAACCTTGTGCGTATCTTTTTGCTACTTTAGAGGTTAGCATATTAGTTCAAATTTGATTTGTTCAAAATTTTTTCAACCAGCATGTTTTGCGCATCAACATTATCCAGTTTCTGCTTCATCAGGTTTTCAGCAATCGTTACAGAAAGAGCTCCGATTTGGTTTTTGATATCTGCCATTGCTGCAGATTTTTCTGCATTAATAGATTGTCTTGCCTGCTCAATCATTTTCTCACCTTCTGTTTTGGCTGCATCTTTAGCTTCAGCAACAATTTTATCCTTAATTTCTCTTGCTTCTTTTAAGATGTTATCTCTTTCAATTTTAGCTTCACGAATGATGTGTTCGTTTTCAGATTTAAGATTTTTAACTTCTTCTCTTGCTAATTGTGCTTGATTCAAAGCATCATGAATAGAAACTTCTCTTTCATTAATAGCATTAAGAATTGGTTTCCAAGCAAATTTCGCTAAAACGAAAAGTAAAACCAAGAAAATAAGCGACTGAATAATAAAAAGCCCCGATGAAAAATTTTCAAGTAATCCCATAAGAATTGAATATATTTTTTCTAATTTTTGATATTTAATTTTTTAAAAAATCATCTGCCGTAACCAACCGTTCCCGGCAGATGAAATCTTTTTCGGATATCCGACAATTATACTGCGAATAAAGCAGCAAATGCAAGACCTTCCACAAGTGCAGCAGCAATAAGCATTGCTGTTTGAAGCTTTCCAGCTTGCTCAGGTTGACGAGCCATACCTTCCAAAGCAGCAGCACCAATTTTACCGATACCGATACCCGCTCCAATTACTACTAGACCTGCACCAATTAACTTAGGAATTTCCATAATATAAAAGATTTAAAAAAATTAAGTTTCTGTTTTTGTTATAAATATTAATGATGTGCTACACCTTCTTCATGATGATGCTCTTCATTAGCCATTCCGAAATAAACTGCAGAAAGCATGGTGAAGATATAAGCTTGAAGGAAAGCCACTAAAATTTCAAGTAAATACAATACGAAGGTTAAGAATGGAAACGCTACCCCTCCGATAATATTTTTGAATACATAAATCATGGCGATTAATGACATCACGACAATGTGACCTGCCGTCATGTTCGCAAAAAGACGTATTAAAAGCGCAAATGGCTTAATGAACATCCCGATTAATTCGATTGGAATCATTACCAGTTTCATCAGGAAAGGCAAACCCGGCATCCAGAAAATGTGCTGCCAGTAGTTCTTGTTCGCTGTAAACTGAGTAATAAGGAAAGTAAATATTGCCAAAGCAGCAGTTACCGCCAATTGTCCTGTTACGTTAATTCCGAATGGCATTAAACCGAAAATGTTCAAAATTAAGATAAAGAAGAAAATGGTAAGAAGGTAACCAACGTATTTTTTGTATTTCGCACCGATGTTTGGTTTAGCGATCTCATCTCTGATGAAAATCACCAAAGGCTCTAAAAGTCTTGCCGCCCCAGTTGGAACTGCAGATTTTTTGTAACCTCTAGCCATTGAAGTGAAAAGAATAATCATCAATAATGAAGTAATGATAATCATCAAAACACTTTTCGTGATCGAGAAATCGATCATTTTTTTATTTATTGGATGTCCATGATCATCTAAAGAAAATGTTCCATCCGCATTTGTTTTATAAATTTTCTCGTGGTAAAGAGCGTATTTTGAGCCTTTACTTTCAATAACTTTATATTTTTTACCGTGATGATCTTTCATTTCTGTACCATGATGAAAGGCTGAACTCATCATTGTATGCAGACCGTTTTCCTGATCGTAGAAAATTACCGGAAGAGGAAAGCCAATGTGCTTTTCAGTTCCATCATCATTTTTCTTCACCATGATGTCGAAGCTATGTGCATCCAAAATATGGTGATCAATAAAATCTTTATTTTCCTGTTTTTCGACTTCTGCAGGCGTTAAAGGAGCAACTATAGCTTCAGTATGATGAGCCGGAACTGCAGCAGATGCTTCATGTTGAGCCAAAAACAATGAAAATGTGGACAAAAAACTAACGAATAGGATAACTC
>JAEZWE010000092.1 GCA_023420435.1 Bacteroidota bacterium | reverse complement strand
GTGAAATTCTCCCCTATGTTGAACCTATGTTCAAGTTGCTGGATGAAACCTATAAAAATCTTTCGACATACACGCCAATAAGTGAAGAACAAATAAAAACTTATAAAGAAAAATATTTTAGTTTCATTGATAAAGATTACATTATTTGTATCGCTGATGAAAAAGGATATTTAGTTTCATTTGCTATTACCATGCCTTCTTATTCCAAAGCTTTACAAAAAGCTAAGGGAAAACTTTTTCCTTTCGGTTGGTGGCATTTTTTACAGGCCGGCAAAAAAAATGAAAGGGCTAATTTTTATTTAATTGGCATCCATCCGGATTATCAAAGACGTGGTGTAACTTCAATAATTTTCAAGGAAATTTATGATATTTTCAGGAAAAAAGGAGTAAAATTTTTGGAAACCAATCCGGAGCTGGAAGAAAACAAAAACATCCAGCTTTTGTGGCAGGATTACCAACCTGTAAATCATAAAAGAAGAAGAACCTACTCAAAAGAAATCTGATGAAAAACCAACTGTACATCTACATCATTTTGATTACCGTTTTCATTATCTACAATCAGTTTTTTGCAGTGGAAGATGAAAGAATAAACACATTAATCAACATCCTTTTTACCAGTTTTTTGGTTCTTTATATGGGATATGCCGCTTTTATCCTCCTGCGAAAAATCAAAAAAAAATAAACCAAAAATTATTTAAAACAATTCTAAATAACCCAATTTTTTATTGTAAAACTCAATTTCAGCGCATTAATTTTCTTATTCTTTTTTATATTTCATAAATTTGCAAATTGAGAAAATAATGTAGTAATGAACTTACCTGAAAATTACATCCCAATTCTTATCCAAGCTGCTGTAGGTATCAGTTTTGTGCTAATTTCACTAGCAGGAACTCATTTCCTTGGACCGAAACAGAGCAAAGAAAAAAATAAGAAAAATGAAAGCTTTGAGTGCGGAATTGAAGTAGAAGGAAATGCAAGATCTCCTTTTTCAGTAAAATATTTTCTTACCGCAATTTTGTTTGTACTTTTCGATATCGAGATTGTTTTCTTTTATCCATATGCTGTAAATTTCAGAGAATTTGGCTTCGAAGGATTTTTAGCTGTTCTTACTTTTGTATCCATTTTCTTCCTTGCTTTTCTTTATGTTTGGAAACGTGGCGCATTGGATTGGGACAGATAAAATTTTGAAAATTTTAGGAACAATTTAAATTTTAAAAAAATTATGTCAGATATAAAACCAGTAATAAAAATGGACGCTCCTGCTCCGGAAGGATTAGAAGGAGAAGGTTTTTTTGCCACAAAATTGAGCAGTGTCATTGGCTTAGCTAGAAGTTATTCGCTTTGGCCACTTCCTTTTGCAACTTCTTGTTGCGGAATTGAATATATGGCATTTCTGAATCCAACCTATGATGGTTCCAGATTTGGAATGGAAAGAAATTCTTTTTCTCCGAGACATGCTGATATGTTAATGGTTTGTGGAACAATTTCAAAAAAATTGGGACCGGTTTTACAACAAGTTTACACACAAATGGCAGAACCAAGATGGGTTGTTGCAGTTGGAGCTTGTGCTAGTAGCGGAGGAATTTTTGACACTTACTCAGTTTTACAAGGAATTGATAAAATTATTCCTGTTGATGTTTATGTTCCTGGATGTCCTCCAAGACCAGAACAAATTATTGAAGGCGTAATGCAGGTTCAAGCACTTGCACAAAGTGAAAGTATTAGAAGAAGGGATATGCCGCAATATCAGGCTTTGCTTGAATCTTACGGAATTAAATAATTTCAAATTCACAAATTTTTAATTTTTGAATTTTCAATAAATCATGACAAACGAATTTGTTTTAGAAGCCATCAACAGAGAATTTCCTGAAAGTGTTCTGCATCATTCAGAACCTTACGGAATGCTTACGCTTGAGATTAAAAAAGAAGATATTAAAAAAGTGATTCACCATTTGAAGATTTCTTCATTGGAGTTCAGTTTTCTTACCGATATTTGTGGAGTTCATCATCCCGAAAATAAAGAAAAAGAGCTCTGCGTAGTTTACCATCTTCAGAATATGAAAGAGAATATCAGATTACGTTTAAAAGCTTTTACCACAAGAGAAAATTCTGAATTTGAAACACTTACAGACTTATATGCAGGAGCAAACTGGATGGAAAGAGAAACTTTCGATTTTTATGGAATTAAATTCAAAGGACATCCTGATTTAAGAGTAATCCTAAATTCTCCTGATTTAGGTTATCATCCAATGCTGAAAGAATATCGTTTAGAGGATGGTACAAGAACTGATAAAGACGATAAAATGTTTGGACGTTAAGGTTACTCCTAAAACCTAAAATTATGAAAGACAACGCATTATCCAATATCATAAACCAATACGAAGCTGAAGAACAGATTGACGGGCAACTTTATACGTTGAACCTTGGTCCAACTCACCCAGCAACACACGGAATTTTTGAAAACGTCCTTACTATGGATGGTGAAAGAATTTTGCATTCAGAACAAACGGTTGGTTATATTCACCGAGCTTTTGAGAAAATTTCTGAAAGACGAAACTTTGCCCAGATCACAACATTAACAGACCGTATGAACTACTGTTCTGCCCCAATCAATAATTTTGGTTGGCATATGACCGTAGAAAAATTAATTGGCTGTGAAGTTCCAAAACGTGTAGATTATATGCGTGTCATTATGATGGAATTAGCCAGAATTGGAGATCACATGATTTGCAATGGGGTAACAGCAATGGATGCTGGAGCAATTACAGGATTAACATGGTTATTTCGTGAAAGGGAAACCATTTACGAAATGTATGAGCAAATTTGTGGCGCAAGAATGACCACTAATATGGGAAGAATTGGAGGTTTTGAACGTGATTTTTCTCCAAAATTTCATGAATTAATTCAAAATTTCCTTAAAAATTTCCCGAAAATTTGGAGCCAGTTCTGTACTCTTAATGAAAGAAACCGAATTTTCATGGACAGAACGATTAAAGCCGGATCTATTTCAGCTGAAAGAGCTTTAAGTTACGGTTTCACGGGTCCAAATTTACGTGCTACAGGAGTTGATTATGATGTTCGTGTTGCCAATCCATATTCTTCCTATAACGATTTTGATTTTATTATTCCTATAGGAACTTCCGGAGATACTTATGACCGTTTCATGGTTCGTCAACAAGAAGTTTGGGAAAGTTTGAAAATTATTGAACAAGCCTACAAGAACCTTCCAGAAGGAGATTTTCATGCAGATGTTCCAGAATTTTACCTTCCTGAAAAAGCGGATGTTTACAATAAAATGGAAGCTTTAATCTATCACTTTAAAATTGTAATGGGTGAAACTGAAGTTCCAAAAGGAGAAGTTTACCATGCTGTTGAAGGTGGAAATGGTGAATTAGGATTTTATTTGGTAAGTGACGGAGGAAGAAGTCCATACAGATTACATTTCAGAAGACCATGTTTTATTTATTATCAGGCTTACCCTGAAATGATTAAAGGTGCCATGATTTCCGATGCTATCGTTACGATGTGTTCGATGAATGTGATTGCTGGAGAATTAGATGCATAAAAGAAATTGCAAATTTTAGATTTATGATCTAAAATTCAAAATTTAAAATAATAAAAGAAGTGAGCGAAACAATTGCTTTTAAACCAGAAACCTTGACACAGGTACAAAAAATTATCGCTAGATATCCCGAAGGAAGACAAAAATCTGCGTTAATACCAATTCTTCATGTTGCCCAAAAGGAATTTGGAGGTTGGTTAGATGTTCCTGTAATGGATTATGTTGCAGAAATTTTGAATATTAAACCTATTGAAGTATATGAAGTAGCCACTTTTTATACCATGTTCAATATGCAACCTGTTGGTAAATATGTTTTGGAAGTTTGTAGAACCGGACCATGTTTAACAAGAGGTTCAGAGAAAATATTAAACCATATCCGTACAAAACTGAACATTAAGGATGGCGAAACTACTGCAGATGGAATGTTCACTTTAAAACCTGCAGAATGTTTAGGAGCTTGTGGATATGCTCCAATGTTACAGCTTGGAAAATTTTATCATGAAAATTTAACAATCGAAAAAGTGGACGAAATTCTTGAACTTTGTCGTCAAGGAGCCATAAAAGTCGATTAATTGAAATAAGAAAATGAGTAAAAAACTTTTACTTAAAGACGCCCATATAGAAGGAATTCGCTATTTCGATGTTTATCGAAAGCAAGGTGGATATGAAGCTTTAGAAAAAGCGTTAAAAATGACAACGGATGAAATTTTGGAAGAAGTAAAAACTTCCGGACTTCGTGGTCGTGGTGGTGCAGGTTTCCCAACCGGAATGAAATGGAGTTTTTTGGCAAAACCAGAAGGAGTTCCAAGACATTTGGTGGTAAATGCGGATGAATCGGAACCCGGAACTTTCAAAGATCGTTATTTGATGGAGTTTCTGCCCCATCTTCTGATTGAAGGGATGCTTATTTCATCTTTTTGTTTAGGTTCCAATGTTTCCTACATTTATATTCGTGGAGAATACTCTTGGATTCCTGATATTTTAGAAGAAGCTATTGAAGAAGCTCGAAATGCAGGATTTTTAGGGAAAAATATTTTGGGCACCGGTTTTGATTGCGAAATTTATGTTCAAAGAGGAGCCGGAGCCTACATTTGTGGAGAAGAAACTGCTCTTTTAGAATCGTTAGAAGGAAAAAGAGGAAATCCTCGTTTAAAACCACCTTTCCCTGCTGTAAAAGGACTTTGGGAAAGACCTACAGTAGTAAATAATGTAGAAACCATTGCTGCTGTTGTTCCAATCATCAATATCTCCGGAGCTGAATATGCTAAAATTGGCGTAGGTAGGTCAACTGGAACAAAATTAATTTCTGCTTGTGGAAATATTAATAAACCTGGTGTTTATGAAATTGATATGACCATTACGGTTGAAGAATTCATTTATTCAGAGGAATATTGCGGTGGAATTCCTAACGGAAAAAAACTAAAAGCCTGCATTCCTGGAGGTTCTTCAGTTCCTATTGTTCCAGCAAATTTAACTTTAAAAACCATCAACGGAGAACCTAGATATATGAACTATGAATCTCTTGCAGACGGTGGTTTTGCCACAGGAACTATGATGGGTTCTGGAGGTTTTGAGGTTTTAGATGAAGATCAATGTATTGTTGAACATACCATGACGCTTTCCAGATTTTATGCTCACGAAAGTTGTGGACAATGTACGCCTTGTCGTGAAGGAACACCTTGGATGTACAAAATTTTGAAAAAAATTGAAAAAGGAGAAGGAACTATGGAAGACATCGATTTGCTTTGGGATATCCAAAGAAAAATTGAAGGAAATACCATTTGTCCTCTTGGTGATGCTGCAGCTTGGCCAGTTGCTGCGGCGATTCGTCATTTCCGTGATGAATTTGAATGGCATGTGAAAAATCCAGAATTATCACAAAAACAAAATTATGGTTTGGCAAATTATGCTGATCCCATTCCTGCAACAGCAGCTAATTAATTAAACAATAAAAAGCATTTGCTTTTATATCAATATGAGCGAAGAAGTTAAAAAATTTAAAGTAACTATTGACGGACAAACTACTGAAGTTGCTCCTGGAACTACTATTTTAGAAGCTGCCAGACAAATCGGTGGAAAATCTGTTCCGCCAGCAATGTGCTATTATAAACCTCTGGAAACCAGTGGTGGTCGTTGTAGAACATGTTTGGTTGAAGTTTCAAAAGGTTCGGATGCAGATCCTAGACCAATGCCAAAATTAGTGGCAAGTTGTAGAACAGGTGTGATGGATGGAATGGAAGTAAAAAATCTTTCATCCGAAAAAACACAGGAAGCTAGACATGCGGTTACAGAATTTTTATTGATAAACCACCCTTTAGATTGTCCTGTTTGTGATCAAGCTGGCGAATGTCATCTTCAAGATTTAGGTTATGAACACGGTGTTGAAGGAACAAGAACAGAGTTTGAAAGAAGAACTTTCGAACCTGAAGATATTGGTCCTAACATTAAATTGCACATGAATCGTTGTATTCTTTGTGCAAGATGTGTATTAGCCGCAAATCAATTGACGGAAAAACGTGAACACGGAATTTTGTTTAGAGGAGATCATGCTGAAATTTCTACGTATTTAAATAAATCTTTGGACCACGATTTTTACGGAAATGTAATTGATGTTTGTCCAGTTGGTGCATTAACCGATAGAACTTCCCGTTTTGCAAGCCGTGTTTGGTTTACAAAACCTATGAATGCAAGCTGCAGATGTTCAAAATGTTCCGGAAAAGCAGTTTTATGGATGAAAGGTGATGAAATTGTAAGAGTTACGGCTAGAAAAGATCAATATGATGAAGTTCTGGATTGGATTTGTAACGAATGTCGTTGGGAAAAGAAAGACACCAAACTTTGGAATATTGAAGGACCAAGACATATCGACAGACATTCAGTAATTTCTCTGAACCATTATCAAAAAGCAGTGGACGAACCCATTTTATTGGATAATCCTGATGCAAAAGAAATTAGTCTTGAAGACGAAAAACAAGCAGAAGAACAAAATTAAAAAAGTCAATTTGGTGATTTGAAAATTCAAAATTATGAAATTCATTTCCCAATTTTCGAATGAATACTTATGGAATTATTAACATTTAAAATCATTTTAGTTGTTGCACTTTTTGCAGTTTCTCTTGGAATTGCAGCCTACTCTACTTGGGGAGAAAGAAAAGTTGCAGCAGCATTGCAGGACAGAATTGGACCAAACAGAGCTGGACCTTTCGGACTTTTGCAACCTTTAGCAGATGGTGGAAAATTATTCTTTAAAGAAGGATTTATTCCGGCAAATGCAGAAAAATTTCTCTTCATTCTTGGACCTGCAATAACCATGTTTATTGCTTTAATTACAGGCGCTGTTATTCCTTGGGGAAAAACTTTAAATATTGGTGGAGAATCTTTCGCTTTACAAATTGCTAATGTTGATGTAGGCGTTCTTTTTCTTGTAGGAATGGTTTCTATCGGAGTTTACGGAATGATGATTGGAGGTTGGGCTTCCAATAACAAATATTCATTAATTGGAGCAATTCGGGCCTCATCACAAATGATTTCTTATGAATTAGCAATGGGACTTTCACTTTTATCGATTATTATGATGAGTGGAAGTTTAGATTTGAATAAAATTGTAACAGATCAAGGAAGTGGAAAACTTTGGGGAATTTTTGAAGCAGATGGTTTTAACTGGAATATTCTGTATCAGCCTTTGGCTTTTCTTATTTTTTTCGTGGCTGCAATGGCAGAAACCAACCGTCATCCTTTTGATTTACCAGAATGTGAATCTGAATTAGTAAACGGATACATGACGGAATATTCTTCCATGGATTTTGGAATGTTCATGTTTGGAGAATATGTTAATATGTTCATTTCCAATGCTTTAATTGCTACTCTTTTCTTTGGAGGTTTCAATTATCCGGGAATTAATTGGGTTACAGAAAACTGGGGAGAAAATATTGCAGGAATTTTAAGTATTCTAGCTATTTTAACAAAAGCCATTATTGGAATTTTAATCTTCATGTGGATTCGTTGGACGATTCCTAGATTTAGATATGATCAATTAATGCATTTGGGTTGGAAAACTTTAATTCCATTAGCATTAATAAACTTAATGATTACAGGCGCTGTAATTTTATTTGCAGGCGCATAAAAAATAAAAAATTTTGAAGGTTGAAAGCTTTGCTTAAACCAAAACCAAAATAAATATTAGATGAAACTTACTAACCGGTCAAAAGTTGTTTCGAATAAGGAAATGACCTTTATGGAAAAAATATACCTTCCAGGAATTCTGAAAGGAATGGGTCTTACATTAAAACATGCCCTTGAAGGTTCCAAAGGAAAGGTTTATTCTTATCCCGAAGTTCAAAAACCAAGAGCCAAAGTTTGGCGCGGACAACATGTTTTGAAGCGTGATGAGGAGGGAAGAGAAAGATGTACCGCTTGTGGACTTTGCGCTGTGGCTTGTCCTGCAGAAGCTATTACCATGACTTCCGCAGAAAGAACAAAAGAAGAAAAACACCTTTACAGAGAAGAAAAATATGCTTCTGTTTACGAAATCAATATGTTGAGATGTATTTTTTGTGGAATGTGTGAAGAAGCCTGTCCTAAATCTGCTATTTATTTAACAGACAGATTGGTGGATGTAGAAAGCAACAGAGGTTCTTTTGTTTACGGAAAAGATAAGTTGGTAGAAGATGTTAACAATAAAATTGACATCACTGAAAGACAAAGCGAACTACAAAAAAAGGCAGTAAAATAATGGATCAAATTATATTTTTCATCGTTGCCGCAATTGCTGTTGCCAGTGCTGTAAGTTTTGTATTCAACAAAAATCCAATGTATGCTATTCTTTCCTTAATTGTTACCATGTTTTCAATTGCAGGATTGTATATTTTGCTTAATGCACAGTTTTTAGGAATTGTTCAGGTTATTGTTTATGCTGGAGCCATCATGGTTTTGTTCCTCTATATCTTAATGATGTTGAACCTAAACAAAGCAGACGAAGGTAAAAAACAAAATGCTCTAAAATTTATTGGCGTTTTCGCAGGAGGAATTCTTTTCATCGGAATGTTAGGTGCTTTTAGAGGGGTAAAACAAAATATTTTTGCTGCTGAAGGAATTGATCATTCTGTTGGTCTTACCAAAAACTTAGGAAAACTTTTGTTTAACGAGTATGTATTACCTTTTGAATTGGCTTCCATCTTAATTCTTGCCGGAATTGTTGGTGCTGTTTTAATCGGTAAAAAAGATTTATAAAATTATGGGAGAAGTAAATACTTTTATACAAAGTGTACCACTGAATTATTTCGTAATTCTGGCTACTGTTTTATTTTGTCTTGGTGTTTTAGGTGTTTTGCTAAGAAAAAATGCCATCATCATTTTGGGGTGTGTCGAATTGATGCTAAATTCTGTAAATCTTTTATTGGCAGCATTTTCAAGTTATATGGGAGATGGAAACGGACAAATTTTAGTATTTTTTATTATGGTGGTTGCTGCAGCAGAAGTTGCAGTAGGATTAGCCATTATTGCCATGATGTACAGAAACACAAAATCGGTAGATGTAAGTATATTTAATAAACTAAGAGGATAAGAAAGAATGGAGAATTTAATTTTTGCAATCGTACTTTTACCACTTTTCGGATTTTTGATTAACGGACTTTTCGGAAAATCAATGCCGAAAAATGTTGTGGGAGGTATTGCAACTTTGGTAGTTTTTGCAGCTTTCTGTATTGCTACTTATTTGTTTATAAATTTTGATAAAACTTCGCAACCTATCATTGCAAAAGCTTTTGAATGGTTTCGGGTTAATGGAATTCAAGTAAATTTCAGTTTTCAGATTGATCAATTATCATTAATGATGGTGATGATTATTACGGGAATTGGTTCATTAATTCACCTCTACTCTATTGGTTATATGCATCATGACAAAGGGTTTTACAGATTTTTTGCTTATCTGAATCTTTTCGTTTTTATGATGCTACTTCTGGTAATGGGTAGTAATTATATCATTCTATTTATTGGTTGGGAAGGTGTAGGTTTATGCTCTTATTTATTGATTGGATTTTGGTTTAAAAATAAAGAATACGGAAAAGCAGCAAGAAAAGCTTTCATTATGAACCGAATTGGAGACCTTGGTCTTTTAATGGGTGTTTTTATGATTGCTTATCATACCAATGCTTTCGATTATATTTCTGTAGCACAAAATGCTTCAAAATTTGAAGTGGATGGTTCTATCATTATTTTCATTTGTGCTGCTTTATTTATTGGCGCAACAGGAAAATCAGCTCAAGTTCCTTTATATACTTGGTTACCGGATGCAATGGCAGGTCCAACTCCGGTTTCTGCATTAATTCACGCTGCAACCATGGTTACAGCAGGGGTTTATTTGGTGGTTCGTTCTAATTTTTTATATGTTTTAGCGCCTACCGTTTTGGACGGAATTCTTTTTGTGGGACTTTTAACAGCTTTAGTTGCGGCATTTTATGCCATGAGACAAAATGATATTAAAAAAGTTTTGGCTTATTCTACCGTTTCGCAATTAGGATTTATGGTGATTGCTTTGGGAGTTGGTGCTTATACCGCAGCAATGTTTCATTTAATGACGCACGCTTTTTTCAAAGCTTTATTATTCTTGGGTTCTGGTTCTGTCATTCATGCTATGGGTGGAGAACAAGACATGCGTTTTATGGGTGGATTAAAAGATAAAATTAAAATTACACACATCACATTCTTAATTGGAACTTTTGCCATTGCAGGAATGCCTCTTTTCTCAGGGATGATTTCTAAAGATGAAATTCTGGTGGCAGCTTGGGCAAAAAATCCAATTTTCTGGGTAGTTCTTTTTATCATCTCTGCAATGACTGCAACTTATATGTTCCGTTTATATTATCTCACCTTTCACGGAAAATTTAGAGGAACACAAGAACAGGAACATCATCTTCACGAAAGTCCATTAAACATGACTTTACCTTTAATGATTTTAGCTGTTCTATCAGTTATTGGTGGTTTTATCAATTTACCTCATATTATTGGACATGGACATTATTCCAAACTTCAGGAATGGTTAAGTCCAATTCTTACAGAATCGGCAAAAGGTCAGTTGGAAGCTAATTTAAAAGGAATTTCTGTAACTACTGAATATATTTTAATCACAATAACAGTAGCTATGTTTTTTGCAGTTTGGCTCATTGTTAAAAATATTTATGTCAATAAAGGTAAATTACCTGTTGCAGAAGAAAGTTACACCGGTTGGGAAAAATTGTCCGCTAAAAAATTATATGTTGATGAACTTTACAATGCCTTATTTGTAAGAACAGTGGAAGGTTTAGGACGTGGCGGAAAGATGTTCGATACCAATGTTTTGGATAAAGTGGTAGATTTTGTTGGAGAAGGTGCAGAAGAAAGTGGAAAATCTATGAAAAAACTCCAAAACGGAAATGTGGAAAATTATGTATTGGTGATGTCTGTAGCTATTGGTATCATCTTGATTGTTAACTTTTTATTACAATAGTTAGATGTTAGAGTCATTATTTAAATTATTATCGAAAGAATTATTGCTTTTACTACTTTTACCTCTTTTAAGTTCAGGATTCCTGTTTGCTTTTAAAGGTAAATCCGGTAAATATTTAGCTTTAGGATTTGCCTTAGTTCAAATGTTAATCACCTTTTGGATTCTTTACAATTTCGATAGTACACCAACTGTAGATAGTGTTTTACAGCACGAAATCAATTATCCTTGGTCACAATTTTTAAAAAGCTCTCTTCATTTCGGAATTGATGGAATGAGTATGTTGCTTTTACTTCTTACCAATGTTTTGGTTCCGTTAATTATTTATTCTTCATTCAATGAAACCGTTAATTACAGAAATTCATTTTATGCATTAATTCTTTTGATGCAATTTGGATTAGTAGGCGTTTTCACAGCTTTGGATGGATTATTATTTTATATTTTCTGGGAAGTTACTTTAATTCCTATTTGGTTAATTGCCGGACTTTGGGGGCAGGAAAACAAGAGGTTTCATTTCACTACAAAATTCTTTGTTTATACCTTTGTAGGATCATTGTTTATGTTGGGTGCATTTGTTTACATTTATAACTACGCTCCATCATTTGCAGTAACGGACATGTACAATTCTGGTTTGAATTTAACACAGCAAACCATTGTATTTTGGTTTATTTTCTTTGCATTTGCAGTAAAATTACCGGTTTTTCCATTTCATACTTGGCAACCTGACACTTACACTTATTCGCCGACACAAGGAACCATGTTGCTTTCAGGAATTATGCTGAAAATGGCAGTTTACGGACTTTTAAGATATCTTTTACCGATAACTCCAGATGCAATTGCAGGGATTTCAGGATCTATCGTCTTGATGTTGGCAATTATTGGTGTTTTACACGGCGCATTAATCGCTTTGATTCAAAATGATATCAAAAGAATTTTTGCCTATTCATCATTTTCTCACGTCGGATTAATTGTTGCAGGAATTTTTGCTTCAGCCTTATTAGTTATGAATGGGAAATTTACGATTGAAGGTGGAGAAGGTGCTTTAGTTCAAGCTTTTGCTCATGGTTTTAATGTGGTGGGTTTATTTTATTGCGCTGATATTCTTTATAAAAGATTTAAAACCAGAGATATTCGACAAATGGGAGGTTTAGCTAAAGTAGCTCCAAAGTTTGCAGTTCTTTTCTTAATTGTAGTTTTAGGATCAGTAGGTTTACCTTTAACCAATGGTTTTATTGGAGAATTTATATTGATAAAATCCATTTTCGATTTTAATGTTTTGGCAGCAATAATTTCCGGAGTTACGATAATTTTAGCTGCAGCCTATCTTTTCAGAAGTTATGGAAAAACGATGTTTACAGAAGGTGATGATCGTATTTTGGCATCAGCAAAAGATTTATCTAATGTAGAATTTACTGTGATGGCAAGTATTGCAGGAATTGTTATTCTTTTTGGAGTTTTTCCACAACCCGTTATTGAGTTGGTGAGTAGTTCGTTGAAGTTTATCTACCAATCAATGGTAAGTTAATAGATTTTTAGAAATGAGTGTTTTAGTTATTATATTCCTTACCGCAGTTATTGCTCTTTTTACCGGTGTTTTTAATCAGGGAAAAATGGCAAGATATGTTGGAATTGCAGGTTTGTTGTTGGCTTTATATGTAAGTTATCTTCCGGAATTGCAGTTTTTTTATCAATATAGAAATATGTTCGAATTTGGGGCAAATACAGCGCTATTTACAAAAAT
>JAEZWE010000139.1 GCA_023420435.1 Bacteroidota bacterium | reverse complement strand
CTGTAAATCGATGATAACCAAATTTATCAGGATCCGCAGCCATAAAAATGTAATTATTGTTTTCGGCATTTAAAACGGCATCAACAGAATTTTTATCTGTAATACAAATTGGTCCTGGTGGAATTCCTTTGTTTGCATAAGTGTTATAAGGAGAAGGAAAGGAGAGATGCTTATACAAAACTCTTTTAATGGGCGTGGTGAAATTGCTTTCTTTGTTTATCGCATAAATTACTGTAGGATCACTTTGCAATTTCATTCCTTTTCTATAGCGGTTTAAATACAATCCTGCAATGGTTTTTTGTTCGTCCGGTTTTCCTCCGGATTCTTTGTAAACAATAGAAGCCAAAGCGTAAATCTGTTCTCTAGAAAGTCCGCTTTCCTTTTCTTTTTGCAGTCTTTCATCATTCCAAAAATTTTGGTAATCTTTTTCAAATTTTTGGAAAAAATCTTCCGGAGTTACCGTCCAAAAAAAGTGATAGGTGTCGATGAAAAAGTATTTTTTTAAATCTTCAGCATTTTTATACCCTTTTTCAGCGGCTATTTTATTGAAATCTTTTACAAAACGAAGGGAGTCCAATTCGGTCTTTTTGGTTACTTTTCCAATCATTTGATAAACATCACCAAAATCACCAATTCTAAAACTGTTTTCGGTTTGGTTTCCGGCTTTGATCATGTTCACTAAATCTGTGTTGTTGGTTCCGTTTTTTATTCTGTATCGTCCTGGTTTGAAATATTGATCCATACTTTTGTCTTTGGCCACTTCTACAAAAAGCTCTTTATTTTCCAAATAGGGAGAAATGGAATCAACAATAGCATTGAAACTGCTGTGGTGTGGAACCAAAATATAACCTTCTTTTTTTACATTATCACCATAATATTTTTTGAAAAATTTGAAACCGAAATACAAACCCACTGCACAAATCAAAATTCCCAAAACAGAAACCACTGAACAACCTTTTTTCATAATTTATATTGCTATTTTGCCTTTAAAAACTTGTTTTGCCGGACCTTCCAACCAAATATTTTTGAAATTATCACCGTCTTTTTCGGCATATACTTTTAGATTTCCGCCTAGAACTTTAACATCAACGGATTGAAGATTTTTATCCTTTAAAAATGTAAGTGCAGCAGCTGTAACGCCAGTTCCACAACTGAAAGTTTCATCTTCAACACCTCTTTCATACGTTCTTACAAAAATTTTGTTTTCATTTTCCTGTTCAACAAAATTTACGTTTATTCCTTCTGAAACATAATTTGTGGAATTTCGAATTTTATAACCTTCCTGGTACACTTCAAAACTTTCCAAATTTTCGACATATTTTACGTAATGTGGAGAACCGGTATTCAAAACAAAATCATTTCCATCTTTTGAAATGCGATCAACATCAATCATTTTCAGTTTTACAATTCCGTTGATAATTTCTGCTTCGTGAAGTCCATCTATGGCATTAAAAATACATTTATTTTCAAAAATATCTAGAAAATGGGCAAAAGCGACGATACATCTTCCCCCATTTCCACACATAGTACTTTCATTTCCGTCGGAATTATAATATACCATTTTGAAATCGGCTTTATCGTCGTTTTCCAATAATATTAAACCATCTCCACCAATTCCGAAACGGCGGTAACAAAGATTTTCAATAATTTCTTTATTTTTGGGGAATTCAAGGTCGCGGTTGTCAATCATCACAAAATCATTTCCGGTTCCTTGATATTTATAAAATTCTAAATAATTTTTCATAAAATTCGCTGAATATTGGAAAAAATCAGCCGACAAAAATACTGAAAAATGGGCAGAAGAAGTGTTAAGATTTTATAAATATGTTATTGATTTGGACTATTATTCAAGCTTTTTTTCCACTCGAAATAACCAATTATAGCCATGATGGTAAAAATTAAATACTGCAAAGAAGTAATACCCAAACCTTTATAAATCATCATAGGAATACAAATAAAATCCCCAATAATCCAAAAAATCCAATTTTCGATTCTTCTTTTCGCCATAAACCACATTCCCACCAAAAAAATAGCGGTTGTAAAAACATCGAGCCAATTTGCCCAATCCAAATGATGGAAACCTATATTTTCATTTTTTCCGGAAATATGTTGATCTAAAAGCGGTTTGTAATAATAAACCATTAAAACGAAAATTAAACTTAAAATAAAAAGTAAAATTCCGTAAATCCATTCTTTTTTTGTAGCCCAACTTACCTCAACATGAATATTGTCTTCAGCACTTTTCGACCACAAAATCCAACCATAAATACTCATCACCGTATAATAAATATTGATCATACAATCTCCTAAAAGTCCAAAAACAAAAAGGATATAAACATAAATTGCTGTTGAAATTATTCCTGTAGGATAAACCCAAATATTTTTTTTAACCGAAAAATAAACGCTAAAAATTCCGAAAACCATCGCCACAAATTCCAAAACAATTTGGTGGATTTTGTAAGTCTCATAAGGTTGGATGAAAAGTTCGTAGAAATTCATTGCTCAAAGATAATTATTCATTTCACAAAAATCAGTAAGCAAGGTTTTAAAAATATTGATCAAAAAAACACAAAAATGTTTTACGATTTGAAATATTTTTAAAATATGCAGGAGTAAAAAATGTTAATAAATGGTAAAATTTTATATTTTTGGGAAACTTTAAAAATATAAACATGTCAAATCTTTGGAAAACCAAACCTTTGCATCAATTGATGGCAGAAGCCAGCGATGACGAAAAAGGTCTTAAAAGAACCCTTTCTTCAGGCGCTTTAATTGCTTTGGGAATTGGTGCTATTATTGGAGCCGGACTTTTTTCTTTAACCGGAATTGCAGCTGCTGAACATGCAGGTCCTGCAGTTACTTTATCTTTTATTCTTGCTGCTGTTGGCTGTGCTTTTGCCGGACTTTGTTATGCGGAATTCGCTTCAATGATTCCTGTTGCAGGAAGTGCTTATACCTATTCTTACGCAACCATGGGCGAATTTATGGCTTGGATTATTGGTTGGGATTTGGTCTTGGAATATGCTTTAGGCGCCGCAACAGTTGGTGTTTCCTGGTCAAGATATTTTCTCGAACTTTTAAATAAATTTGATATTCATCTTCCGCATGCTTTAATCTGTTCGCCTTGGGAAACTTTGAAATTAGGAGATGGAACTGTTATTGAAGGTGGAATTATCAATCTTCCGGCAATTTTTATCGTTATAATGCTTTCGTTGCTTTTAATTAGAGGAACTAAAGAATCTGCAGGAATGAATAATTTCCTGGTAATTTTGAAAGTTGCAGTAGTTATTATCTTCATCGCTTTAGGATGGAGTTATATGAATCCTGAAAATCATACGCCGTTTATTCCGGAAAATCAGGGAACATTTGGTGTTTTTGGATGGAGCGGGATTGCAGCTGGAGCAGCAACGGTTTTCTTTGCTTTTATTGGTTTTGATGCGGTTTCTACCGCAGCACAAGAAGCAAAAAATCCGCAAAAAGGAATGCCTATCGGAATTTTAGGTTCTCTCGTAATTTGTACTATTTTATATGTTCTTTTCTCTTATGTGATGACCGGATTAGAACATTACACTATGTTTAAAAACGATGCAAAACCTGCGGCTACAGCATTTGCAAAAACACCTTACGGATTTTTACAAACTGGTTTAATTGTAGCCATTTTGGCGGGCTATACTTCTGTAATTTTGGTCATGTTAATGGGACAAAGCCGTGTTTTCTATTCGATGAGTAGAGATGGTTTATTGCCGAAATTCTTTGGTGAAGTTCACCCAAAATTCAGAACACCTTGGAAAACCAATATTTTCTTTTTGTTTTTTGTGAGTTTGTTTGCAGGATTTGTTCCGGTTTCAGATTTAGGACATATGGTTTCTATCGGAACTTTACTAGCTTTTGTTTTGGTGAGTATTGGTGTTTTGGTAATGAGAAAAACACAACCTAATGCGCCAAGATCTTTTAGAACTCCATTGGTTCCATTTGTACCAATTATGGGAATTTTGGTTTGCCTTTTCTTGATGTATTCTTTACCTGGAGAAAGCTGGATTCGATTATTTATTTGGATGGCATTAGGTGTTATAATTTATTTCACTTATGGTAAGAAAAATAGTAAACTAAACAACAAATAAATTTTTAAAATTTAAAATAAGAACCGTTTCATTTTTTGAAACGGTTTTTTTATTTTTATGGGATATCTATTTCAAATGAAAAATTTCATAGCACTACTTTTACTTATTACTTTTCAAAATTTTTATACCCAAAAACTAGAATTTTCAACTTTATTGGAAGACAAAGTCAGTATTCGAGCTATTGAAATTTGGGATGGAAAGGTTTGGTATGCAGGATCAATGTCTAAATTCGGATACGTAAAGATTAAAAATCCTAAAATAAAATCACAAGTTCAACTTAATAAAATGAATCAAGAATTCAGAGTTATCGCAAGGTTTAAAGAGAACTTTTTTGAAACCGTGAATATTGGTTCTCCTGCAATGTTTTATGGTGTTTCTCCATATTTAAAAGTTAGTGAGCATAACAAAGTGAGCGACAGTACTGTTTTTTTTGATAGCTTTAAAGTTGATGCTGAAAACAATAATGGAATAATGTTAAGTGATCCAAAATCTGATGGAAGTCCGCGTTTTTACTT
This sequence comes from Bacteroidota bacterium, assembly GCA_023420435.1. Lineage (GTDB taxonomy): Bacteria > Bacteroidota > Bacteroidia > Flavobacteriales > Weeksellaceae > JAEXBA01. Next base: position 520 of record JAEZWE010000139.1, on the reverse strand, counting down.
GACATCAAAACAACGTTTTTTTAAATCATCCAAAATAAATCTCCCAAAATATGAAAAAGGAGAAGCGCATTTCGCTGCAAGTAACTCCAATGTAGCACTATTTAAAAATTTCGTTTGGATAGCTTCTGGAGGAACAAAATCAAGAGTTTTCCGATTTACGTGGGATGCTCCAAATGATTGGCAAGTTTTCGAAACCCCTTTTATCCAAGGAAGCTCTTCACAAGGAATTTATTCCATCGATTTTTATAATGAAAATTTCGGAATTGCAGTTGGTGGAGATTATACCAAACAAAGCGAAAATAGTAACAATATCGCCACAACCAATGATGGAGGAGAAACTTGGCAAATACAAGCTTCAGGAAAAAATGCGGGTTATATGACCTGCGTAAAAATTCGCCCAGATTCTAAAGGAAAAGATATTATAGCTGTTGGAGATCAACATATTTCCTATTCTTCAAATTTTGGAAAAACTTGGACCAAAATTTCAGATGAAAAAGGGTTGTATACCGTACAATGGGTC
>JAEZWE010000136.1 GCA_023420435.1 Bacteroidota bacterium | reverse complement strand
CTGCTACTCTTGTATTTTTCATAATTTTCAAATTAATATTAATGTTAAATAATTAAGAACAAGAATAATGCAAAGCCTTTGTTAATGGATGTTAAACTTGAATTTCTGAAAACATTTTACAAAAATTGTGAAAATATTCAGTTTATGGGTAAGATAATTTTTCCTTCAAGAATAAAGTAAAAACCAACGCAAGCTAAAAGCAACATCAAAAAATAAATACTCATCATCACCCGATTTCTTTTAGCTACTGCTATCGAAATTAAGCCCAAAATTCCTAAAACTAAAACTCCGAATTTCATATTGATATCTTGCATAAAAACGGAAACAACAATAGCAACCAAAGACATCAAATGGAAAAATTTTTCTCTTTTTAAAATGTATGCTCTCATTATTCAAAAATAAAAATTATTATTCAGCATCATAATAAAAATATAATGCAATAAACTGCATGACAATAAGCCCAACAAAAATCCACATAGTAATTTTTGCTTTAAGAAAATAGTACAGTATAAAAAATCCAAGATTTGCCAACAAAAAAAAAGCGAACTTATAATAAAAATTTTGGGCAAAAAATCCCGCCGCTATAAAAATCATAAACAAAGCTCGTAAGTTCCTGTTATTCTTTATAAAAAAATTGCCCATAAAATGTTTTTCTAAAAATAAAAATCCTTCGCAAAAGGAAGGATTTATTTTTATTTCATATTGACAATTCTGTCCACAACATATTTAGTATTTCCTCTCCAAGGCAATGCGCCGTTGTATTCCTTGTAATGAAGATCGAAATGCTTTCCACTGTTTTGCTCCAATTGTTGAAAAACCTTTGGATCATCAACAGAAAACTCGAATTCATAACTGGTTAAAGCACCGGTTTTTCCTCTTCCAAAACCTTCCTGAATAATTTTTCCTTCATAGGTTTTGAAAATATAACCCTTGTTCACGGCATAATTCAGATAACCGGATTTGACACCTTCACCAAAAACAAAATAATATTTATACCAGACAAAAATGCCTAATAAAAGCAGTAAAACCGAGAGAAAAATCCAAAAATATTTCATTAAATTTTATTGAAATTTTATTTTTTAGCGATAGAACGGGAAATTACGATTTTCTGAATTTCGGAAGTTCCTTCATAAATTTGGGTGATTTTTGCATCACGCATCATACGTTCCACATGATATTCTTTCACATAACCATAACCTCCATGAATTTGAACTGCTTCAATAGTGGTGTCCATTGCAACTTGAGAAGAATATAGTTTTGCCATAGCTCCACTTTCCGAGATATCTTTTCCTTCGTCTTTTTCCACCGCAGCTTTAAAACACAACATTCTTGCAGCAGTAATTTGCACCGCCATATCTGCTAATTTAAAAGCAATAGCTTGGTGATTAATAATTTCTGTACCAAAAGCTTTTCTTTCTTTAGCATATTTTAGAGCCAATTCATAAGCTCCGGAAGCAATTCCTAAAGCTTGGGAAGCAATTCCAATTCTACCTCCGTTTAAAACACCCATTGCAAAATTGAATCCGAAACCATCTTCACCAATTCTGTTTTCTTTTGGAACTTTTACATCAGTAAAAAGTAAAGAATGAGTATCACTTCCTCTAATTCCTAATTTATCTTCTTTTGGTCCAATTTCGAAACCTTCCCAACCTCTTTCTACTATAAAAGCGTTGATTCCTTTATGTTTTTTTTCAGGATCCGTTTGTGCAATAACTAAATAAGTTGAAGCATTTCCTCCGTTGGTGATCCAGTTTTTAGTTCCGTTCAAAAGATAGTAATCTCCCATATCTACGGCTGTGGTTTTCTGGGAAGTTGCATCAGAACCAGCTTCAGGCTCAGAAAGAGCAAAAGCTCCAATAACTTCTCCACTTGCCAAAGGAACCAAATATTTCATTTTTTGTTCTTCGGTACAGTATTTTTCCATACCAGCACAAACCAAAGAATTGTTTACCGACATCACAACTGCTGCAGAAGCATCCACTTTTGCAATTTCTTCCATTGCCAAAACGTAAGATACACTGTCCATTCCTGCTCCACCATATTTTGGATCTACCATCATACCAAGAAAACCCATTTCTCCCATTTTCTTCACTTGCTCGTGTGGAAATTTTTGTTCGTTATCTCTTTCAATAACGCCAGGTAAAAGTTCGTTCTGTGCAAAATCTCTTGCAGCCTGCTGAATCATTAAATGTTCTTCAGATAAATTAAAGTTCATAAATGTTGTTTAATGTTTGCTGTAAAATTACGATTTTTAGCATAATAGTAAAAAATTTAATTTTTACACCGTTGAAAATTTTTATACATTTACCAATACACATTATTTAACAAATACTTAATACATCCCAATGTCAATAAGAAGATTATTTGATTTTGCGCATCATGCAGCAGCAAAATTCCCGAAAGATGATATCTTGGTTACAAAATATCACGACGAATGGCAAAAAACTTCAACCAGCGAATACATTCATTTAGCTAATAAATTATCTAGAGGAATTTTAAAATTAGGAATTAAGCCTGGTGATAAAATTGCAATGATTACCTCTGCAACAAGAACTGAATGGGCTGTTACAGATCTTGGACTTTTACAAATTGGTGTCGTAACAGTTCCAGTTTATCCAACGATTTCTTCTGATGATTATGAATATATTTTTAATACGGCTGAAGTAAAATATTGTTTCGTTTCCGATCGTGGACTTTTGGATAAGGTAAATGCTGCAAAACCAAAGATTCCTTCTTTGCAGGGTGTTTTCACTTATGATAATATTGAAGGTGCAGCAAACTGGAAAGAAGTTTTAGATTTAGGCGAAAATAATGCTTCGCAATCGGAAGTGGAAGATATTATGAAAACCATAAATCCAGAAGATTTAGCAACGATAATTTTCACCTCGGGAACTACAGGAAAACCAAAAGGTGTGATGTTAACTCACCACAATATTGTTTCCAATGTTTTGGCTTCCGATCACCGAATTCCGAGAAAAAGAAGTTTGGATTACAAGGATACAAGAGTGTTAAGTTTCCTACCGATTTGTCATATTTTTGAGAGAATGTTATTTTATTTATTCCAATACAATGGATTTTCAATACATTTTGCGGAATCGATTGAAAAAATGGGCGATAATATCAAAGAAGTAAAACCGCATTATATGAGCGTTGTTCCAAGGCTTGTAGAGAAAGTTTACGATAAAATTTATGATAAAGGAACTTCTGCCGGTGGTTTAAAATCTAAAATTTTCCTTTGGGCATTAGGCGTTAATAAAGCAAAAACTAAAATAGGAAAACCTACTGGTTTTAAAGAAATTATTGCAGACAAATTGGTTTTCAAAAAGTGGAGAGAAGGTTTGGGAGGTGAACTCATTACTTTAGTATCCGGTTCTGCTGCACTTTCCGAAAGATTAAACAAAATGTTTCAAAATGCCGGAATTCCTATTTTGGAAGGTTATGGTTTAACGGAAACTTCACCGGTAATTTCTGTAAATTCTTTCGAGAGAATGAAAGTTGGAACTGTTGGACATCCTTTGGATAATTTGGATGTAAAAATTCAAGAAGATGGTGAAATTACGGTAAAAGGTCCATCCATTTTCAGTGGATATTACAAAAATGAAGAAATGACTGCCGAAGCTTTTACTGCGGATGGTTTTTTCAAAACTGGAGATATTGGACACATTGATCATGAAGGATTTTTGAAAATTACCGACCGCAAAAAAGAAATGTTCAAAACTTCAGGTGGAAAGTATATTGCACCACAAGTCATTGAAAATCTGGCAAAAGCCTCAAAATTTATTGAACAGATTATGGTAGTTGGTGATGGTGAAAAAATGCCTACAGCTTTGGTACAGCCGGATTTCAATTTTGCAAAACACTGGGCGGAAAGACACAATTTAAAAATCGGTTCAACGCCGGAAGAAATTGCGAAAAGCAAAGAATTAAAAGACAGAATTGAAAAAGAAATCGATTATCTTAATACCAAATTGGGAAGTTGGGAACAGATTAAAAGAATTGAGCTAACCCCGGAAGTTTGGAGCATTGATGACGGTTTGCTAACCCCAACTTTGAAACTGAAACGTAAAGCAATTAAAGAAAAATTTATTGGATTGTACAACAAAATGTATGGACATGAAGCTTAATTAGCTGATTCACAAATAAAAAACCTCAGAAAAATCTGAGGTTTTATTATTTTGAAAAGCTATAGATTAAAATTTAATCACTTCTTTCATTCTTTCGTTTTCTTCATTTACCAACTCGTCGTCAACAAGGATTTTTCCACTGTGTTCGTCGATGATAATTTTCTTTCTTTGTGCAATTTCCATTTGTTTTTGTGGTGGAATGGTGAAGAAAGAACCTTTTGCAGCTCCTCTTTCCAAACCTACAACCGCTAAACCATTTGCTGAGTTACTTCTGATTCTATTATAAGAAGCCAACAATCTGTCGTCTATATTTTTAGAAAATTCTTTTGATTTTTCTACCAAGAAATCTTCTTCTTTTTGCGTTTCAGCAATTAAAGAATCCAGTTCTTCTTTTTTGAATTTCAAATGAGATTTAAGATCTTCAATTTTGGTGGTAAGTTCAGAAAAAGTTTCGTTTTTATGCTCAATTTTAGCCCCAAATTCTCTAATTCTTTTTTCAGCCAACTGAATTTCTAATTCCTGGAATTCAATTTCTTTTCCAAGCGCTTCAAACTCTTTGTTATTTCTAACGTTGTCTTGCTGAGATTTATATTTATCGATCAAGGTTTTTGCATGGTTGATGACCTCATTTTTGGTATTGATTTCATCATTTAGATCTTTAATTTCTGTTTGAAATTTATCTGCTCTTTTTTCAAGACCTTCAATTTCAATTTCCAAATCTTCCACTTCAATGGGAAGTTCACCACGCGTGTTACGGATATCGTCCAATCTAGAATCGATAATTTGTAAGTCGTAAAGTGCTCTTAGTTTTTCTTCTACTGAAATTTCAACGGTTTTTTTAGCCATATTTATAGAAAATATTTAACGGGATTGGTATTTTTCTCAGATTTTGAGATTGCAAATTTAGGAAATTTTTCCGACAATAGATCAAATAATTGTTGAGTTACAAACTGTTCCGATTCGAAATGTCCGATGTCGCAAATCAGGATTCGGTTTTCTGCCTGAAAAAAATCATGATATTTTACATCTCCAGTGATATAAGCATCGCATTTTGCAGAAATGGCTGCTTTTATTCCGCTGGCTCCACTTCCGCCTAAAACGCCTACTCTTTTTATTTTTTTTCCGGTAAATGGTGAATGTCGAATTACTTTCAAATTAAATTTTTCTTTTACTAATTTTAGAAAATCCTCTTCGGAGATCTCGATTTCAAAATCGCCAAATCTTCCTAAACCGGAATATTGATTTTCATTTTCAAGCATAATGATTTGATAGGCTACTTCTTCGTAAGGATGTGCCAATTTCATTGCAGAAATGATTCTGTTCTGCTTAAAATTTTCAAAAATTACCGAAATCATCACCTCATCTGCATTTTCTCTGATATTTTGCTTTCCTGAAAAAGGATTTGAGCCTTGCATAGGTCTGAAAGTTCCGTTTCCAGAAACTGAAAAACTGCATTCATCATAAAACCCAATATTTCCTGCACCAGCTTCAAAAAGAGCATTTTTTAAATTTTCTGCTTCATTTTTGGGAATAAAAACTTCCAGCTTTTTCAAATTTTGGGATTTAGGCATTAAAATTTGCTGGTTTTTTACTCCTAATTCCTCACAAATTCTAAAATTTACCCCGAAAAAATCGTTATCAAAAGCGGTATGAATCGCGTAAATCGCAATTTTATTTTCAATCGCTTTAATGACTGCTCGTTCTACATAATTTTTTCCGGTAAGTGATTTTAATCCTGAAAAAATAATAGGATGAAAACAGACAATTAAATTCAAATTTTTGGAAATGGCTTCCTCTACAACTTCTTCCAAAGCATCATGGCAAACTAAGATTCCCGAAATTTCGCGATCCAAATTTCCGCAAAGCAAACCGACATTATCGAAATCTTCAGCTTGTTTCATTTGGAATTTTTCTTCTATTTTTGAAACAATTTCCTTTAAAAGCATATAAAATAATTTACGCTAAGGTATTAATTTTAAGAAAATTTTGAAAATGAATCCGGAATATGACTTAATTCCTGAAGATCATCCGCTACTGAAAAAGATTTATAGAATTATCTATTTTTCTGACACACCAGCCGGAAAACTGTTTGATATTCTTTTGCTGGTTTTTATTTTAATCAGTTCCATTTTGGTCATGCTGGAAACCGTTCCTGTTCTTGATGTAAAGTATCACAAATTTTTTTATCAGATTGAATTTTTTATTACCGTTCTTTTTACAATAGAATATTTGCTCCGTATTTTTTCAATAAAAGACAAGAATGAATATATTTTTAGTCCTTTGGGAATTTTAGATTTTCTTTCGATTATTCCATTTTTTATCGGTCTTTTTTTTCCTGCAGCTCATTTTTTTGTTATTATCCGGATGCTGAGAATGTTGAGAATTTTCAGAATTTTGAATCTTGCGGATTATATGCATGACGGACAATTTATTATGTCTGCTTTACGACACAGCTCTAGAAAAATATATATTTTTCTTCTCTTTTTGTGCATTTTCATCATCATCATCGGTGGTGTAATGTATGTTGTAGAAGATGGAAAAAATGGTTTTGAAAGTATCCCGCAAAGTATATATTGGGCAGTTGTAACGAT
>JAEZWE010000109.1 GCA_023420435.1 Bacteroidota bacterium | reverse complement strand
CTACAACCGTTGCTAAAAGCATCGTTCCGCCACATTTTACTACTACAGAACCGTTGGCTTGTTTTGCTAAACGTCCTGTTTCGATGGACACTTCTCGTCCATCTTTTAATTGAAATTTTTCAATAATTGCTTCTGGAGCACTCATAAAATTTTCTGTCTTGTGCAGTCCGTATTGACTGCGTTATTATTTAAACTCTTTAAATTTTCGTGCGCAAAGATACGGTAATTATTTGGTTTTAAGGAAATGGGGGTTTTCTTAAATAAGGCAAATGTAGTATTGAACCAAACATTAGATTATATGAAATTTGTATTGTAATTAAAAAAAATACACTATGAAAACAATGAAAAACAAAATTCTTTTTTTACTGGCACTTTCTGTATTCAGTTTTGCTTTAGTATCTTGTAGCAACGATGAAGATGATCTCAACAATCAAACTTCAGGTCATTTTTTAAAAGCTTCAGTAGACGGAGCCAGTTATAGCAGTTATGTAGAACCTACTGCTGTAATAACCAATGGAATCCTAAACCTACAAAGCAGCGATTCAAAAGGAAATTCAATTCAAATTCAAATTACCAATTACACCGGCACCGGAACTTATACCTCTGGAAACAATGACATTACCAAAGGTTACATCAATTATTTGAATATGATTTCAGTTGGGAATGTAAAAAGCTATACTTCTGTTCGAGGAACAGGTTCCGTAGTTATAAATGAAGTGACCGCCAATTCTGTTATAGGAACTTTTACTGCAACAGCTTATGAAAATATTTCAGGATCAACCAATAAAGTAGAAATTACAAGCGGCGATTTTAACGCCAAAATTCAATAATTCATGACCACAATAATTGATAAGAGGCTGTTTTAAAAACAGTCTCTTTTTATTTATCTTAAAAAAGTCATGCATTACTTTGAGCTCTTTTTTTCTTTAATTTCTATTATTTAAGATTCCTCACAAAATTTATAAAATTTCCATGAAGCGTTTTATTTAATTAAAATAGGCATGAAAATAGCAGACTTTTTTACAAATAAAAAATTTAAAATTATGGGGCTTCTTTGGACAATTATTATCGGAGCAGTAGCAGGCTGGCTTGGTTCGCAGGTTTTTAGAGGTGGTAGTTTAGGACTAATCGGAAATATAATCGTAGGTATTATTGGCGGTTTTATTGGATATTGGTTATTGGGAAATACATTTGGAACTGCTATTGTAGGACAAATTCTTACAGGCGCTGTTGGAGCCGTTATATTACTCGCCATCATTAATCTCGTCTCGCGAGGAATGAATTCTTAAAAATAAAAAAAAGCAACTCGGTTTGAGTTGCTTTTTTTTGACTTACTTTCTAAGTCCAAGTTCTGCAATGATTGCTCTGTAACGATTGATATCTTTACTCTTAAGATAATCTAACAATCTTTTTCTTTTACCTACTAATTTTACAAGAGATTTTTCTGTAGCATAATCTTTGTGATTAGACTTCAAATGTCCTGAAAGATGGTTAATTCTGAACGTGAATAGAGCAATTTGTCCTTCAGCGCTTCCTGTGTCTGTTGCAGATTTTCCGTGTTTTGCGAAAATTTCTGACTTCTTTTCTGATGTTAAGTACATGCAAATATTATTTAATGATTATTATGTAACGAGCGGCAAAAATACGAAAAAAACCTAATTCAACAATCCTTTCTGCAAAATCAATTAATTTTTTTATTAAAAAATTGCTAAATCTTATTAAGAAACAAGTTAATCAGCGTATTTTTGCAACAGTCTGATGAAAAAAAAATTAATATTACAATTAGTACTACTCTTAATATTTGCATTTGGTTCCTCCATTTTGCAAGGACAAAATTATCCCAAAAGTTCTAAAAATCAGAAAACCATTATTTTCTTCGCCTCCGAAATAACACCCAATTTTGAAGAAATAAGAGAAATTACCCACCTTTCTTATTTTTCCGCGGCAAGTGATTTTATGAGTTTAAACCACCATAAAATTCTTCAAAACAACAGTATTGTTGCGTATGAAAACGTTGATATTCCCAATATTATTGAAAGTTGCAAAAATAATGAAGCAGATTATGCGGTGGTTTCACTGATAAAATTTTTTAAAATCGGAATCGGAAAATATGTACTTTCAAGTCAGGTAGTTGTAAAAATGAAATTGTATGACAAATCGGGGAAACTAATGTGTGAAAGCAACTATGACACTTTTCGTAAAAATGCCAGAATTTTGGGTTCAGCAGAAAATTCCATCAAACTGGGAACTAAAGGAGCCCTAAAACTGATCAAAAAAAATTTAAGAAAAACAATGTAGTCGATTTACCGATTTTCTAAAATTTATAGTTTAGTAATATCCTAAAAATCGTTTTTTAATATTTTACTTTATTTTTGTGCAAGACAAAAGTTTGGGAAACCGTGGAAACTAAAGAAATTATTTTTAATCCTGCAGACATTGCAGAAACATTGAGTGAACTTCATGCAGACGAACGTCTTTTAGCTTTCATAAAAGTTCCGAAAGAGTACAAATCTGAAGTTTTTTCGCACCTTGATCCCGATTTTCAGGAAGAAACCATTCGCAGCATCGGAAACGAAGAAGTTGCCGAAATATTGAACGGAATGACGCCTGATGACAGAACTACCCTTTTGGAAGATTTTCCGGATGAACTCATCAAATATTCCATCAACCTTTTGAATCCGCAAGAACGGAGAATTGCCTTGAAACTTTTAGGTTATCAGGAAGATTCGATTGCCAGAATGATGACGCCGTATTACATTCAAATTCGAAAAGAATGGACGGTAAAACGCAGTTTCGAGCAAATAAAAAAAGTGGGTGGAAAGGTGGAAACCCTCAATTATTTATACGTTGTTGATGAAAGAAACCGTCTTATTGATGACCTCGATATTCGCGCTTTACTTTTAGCTGATGATGACCAATTAATTTCTGAAATTACCGATGATCATTTTGTAGCCATTACAACAACCACTTCCAAAGAAGACGCGGTTCCTTATTTTGAAAAATACGACAGAACTGCACTTCCTATTGTTACAGAAGCCGGTGTTTTGGTGGGAATTGTTACCATAGATGACATTCTCGATCAAATTGAACAGCAAAATACCGAAGACATTCAGAAATTTGGAGGTATGGAAGCTTTGGATGATCCTTATATACAAACGCATTGGTGGGAAATGATTAAAAAACGTGGATTTTGGTTAATAGTCCTGTTTTTTCTGCAATTAATAACCGCTTCAGTAATGGGATTTTATGAAGTTGAAATTGAAAAAGCCGTAGTTTTAGCTCTTTTTATTCCATTAATTATTTCCAGTGGCGGAAACTCGGGTTCACAAGCGGCAACATTAATTATTCGTGCAATGGCGCTTCAGGAAATTACCATAAAAGATTGGTGGATTGTGATGCGTAAAGAAATTGTTACCGGACTTTTTCTGGGTTCTTTGCTTGGCGTTATCGGATTTTTAAGAATTATGCTTTGGCAAGAGTTGGGTTGGTTCGATTATGGTGAATATTGGTTTTTCGTAGCCATCAGTGCCGGAATTTCACTTGCCATGATTGTTTTATGGGGAACACTTTCCGGATCTATGGTTCCTTTTATTCTTAAAAAATTCAATCTTGATCCTGCCACTTCTTCTGCTCCTTTTGTGGCGACTTTGGTGGATGTTACAGGTTTGATTATCTATTTTACCATTGCCGGTTTATTTCTTTCGGGGAAAATTCTGTAAAAATCAAAAAAAATTGGATGAATCATCATAAACTTTCGCTTCAGCTTTTTTTTGTTTTCGCCTACATCATACTTTGCATGACCGCTTCAACAATGGTTATTGATGATGCTTATATCACATTTCAATATTCTAAAAATTTTGCAGAATTTGGAAAGCCTTGGTACAATCTAGATCCTACCTATCCAGGAAACGGACAAACCAGTATTTTATGGATGCTGATTCTTTCCATTTTTCCCATTTTAGGATTAAAAATTGAAATATTTTTTCTTTGGGTAAATATAGGTTTAGGATCATTTTTAGTTTTAAAAATGATTGAATTTCTTAATTTTTCAATAGAAAAAATCATTCCTTTCTTATTCAATTTATCCATTACTGCATTTTTCACTTATTGGTTGTTTTTGAATTCAATACACGGTTTAGAAACTGTTTTTGTTACATTTATTCTCTATCTTTTTTTAAAAAATTGGGATAAAAACCTCAATTATTATGTATTACTTCTTCCTTTAGCAAGACCTGAATTTTTCTTGTTTGTCGGATTTTGGATGTTGAATACAAAAATTTTTTCTCCAGAATTTTTCAAAAGATTATTAATTTCTTTTGGTGCTTTTGCGTTGTATGGTTTGTATTATTTAGCTTTCTTTGATTATCTAATTCTTCTGCCATTTCTTTATAAATCCAAATTCAACGGTTTTTCTTTTGCACTTTGTATGGTGTATTTGGGGTTCATTCTCATTTTTTTACCCGCATTTTTTTGGCTGTTGAAACAAAAAAAATATTTGATTTTCATTCCGTTAAACATTTTAATATTTTACTATATTTTTTATGTAAACAGTTATTCATCCGGAATTTTTCAGCGCTATTATTTTCCGTTGATGAGTATTTATTTGGTTTACAAAAATTCCGATGAAAAATATTTCCGTTTCGATAAAGTGATTGGTATTTTAACCCGTTTTATTCTGATTTTTTCAGCTTTACGAATGATTGATCTTTCCCATAATTTCTGGAAACAGCAAAAGCAAATTGTAAATGAAAATATTGGCTTTTATAACGCTTATCAAAAAGTAATTGATATTACTGATGAAAATGATAAAATTTCCGTAATTGATGCTGGTTATACTGCTTATTTTTCCAAAGCACTGGTTTATGATGGCGCCGGTTTAAATGATGCAACTGCGATGCTCTCAAGAAAAAACAACGACAGTTTAGCCTACCGAAATTATTTTAAAGACCGAAAAATTAATTTTATTACTTTAGGTTCGATTTCGGGAAATCAGTATGTTCCAAGAATAAACCATGAAGATTTTGCTTACAAAAGTTTAAAATTGCAAAATAAAAAACCTTACAAAATATTTGCGATGGATGAAGGCTATTATTTATTTGTTTATTATTTTGAAAACGGATACCATTTTTAAATTTCGTTCATGAAAATCATTTCTTTAGTTCCTTCCATCACCGAAACTTTAATTGATTTTGGTCTTGATGAAAACCAAGTGATTGGAAGAACAAAATTCTGCATTCATCCCGAAAATATCGTTTCAAAAATTCCAAAAATTGGAGGAACCAAAAACCTAAATATTGAAAAAATAAAAGCACTAAATCCAGACTTGATTATAGCCAATAAAGAAGAAAATGAGAAAATTCAGGTAGAAGAACTTCAACAAAATTTTAAAGTTTGGGTTACCGATATTCAGAATTTGGAGGACAACTCCATTTTTTTGGCTGAACTGGGTGAAATACTTGGAAAACAAAATATTGCAAAAGATTTTATTACAAAAACCGAAAATATTTTTAATTCATTAAAATTCGAAAATTCAAAAAAAATAAAAGCGGCGTATCTTATTTGGAAAAATCCTTATATGACGGTTGGTTTAGATACTTTTATTCATCATATTTTAGAAAATTTAGGATTCGAAAATATTTTTAAAAACACAAAAAGATATCCGGAAATTTCAATAGATGATTTAAGAGATGCTGAAACCATTTTACTTTCTTCAGAACCCTATCCTTTCAAAGAAAAACATATTGAAGAATTACAACAAGAATTTCCCGATAAAAAAATAATTTTGGTGGATGGCGAAGCTTTTTCTTGGTATGGTTCTCATCTTTCAAAATGTGAAGAATATTATCAAATTTTTTTAGAAAATTTCAAATAAAAAAGACGCCTAATGAAGCGCCTTATTTTTTAAAATTTTGATTTTTAATGAATATGTTTTTCCGCATGATAAGAAGAACGAACCAACGGCGAACTTTCCACATGACGAAAACCTAAACTTCTCGCAAAATCACCAAATTCCTCAAATTCTTCCGGAGTAATAAATCTTTTTACCGGCAAATGATTTTTTGTTGGCTGCAAATATTGTCCTAAAGTGATGACATCAACATGGGCATTTCTAATATCTTCAATGGTTTGGAAAACCTCGTCTTTTTCTTCACCCAAACCTAGCATTACACCTGTTTTTGTCCGGTTTTGTCCAGCTTCTTTCAAATAGCGTAAAACCTCTAAACTTCTTTCATATTTTGCCTGAATTCTCACTTCTCTGGTTAACCTTTTTACGGTTTCCATATTGTGTGAAATTACTTCTGGCGCCACTTCTACCAACCGATCAATATGTTTGTGAATTCCCTGAAAATCCGGAATTAAAGTTTCCATCGTTGTTCCCGGAGAAATTCTGCGAACTGCATTTACGGTTTCAGCCCAAAGAATAGAACCCATATCTTTCAAATCATCACGATCAACAGAGGTTAAAACTGCATGTTTTATTTTCATTAATTTAATAGAACGCGCTACTTTTTCCGGTTCATCCCAATTAACATCCAAAGGTTTTCCGGTTTTTACCCCGCAAAATCCGCAACTTCGGGTACAGATATTTCCCAAAATCATAAATGTAGCGGTTCCTTCTCCCCAACATTCTCCCATATTGGGACAACTTCCGCTTTGGCAAATGGTGTTGAGTTTATATTTATCCACCAAAGTTCGCAGTTCGCGGTAATTTTTTCCGGTAGGAAGTTTTACACGAATCCATTTTGGTTTTTGAATGGTGGTATCTTGAGTTAAATTTTCCATTTTCTTAATTGATGCACAAAATTAAGGATTTAAAAATTGGTTTTATCAATCCTCCAATTCTCCATTTTTCAATAATTCGGCAAGTACTTTTTTGGCTCTCATAATTCTCACTTTTGCATTAGCAACGGAAATATTCAGTTCTTCCGCGATTTCTTTAATACTTCTTTCTTCAAAAAAACGTAATTTTATGATTTCCTGATAGTTATTATCCAAACTTTCAATAACTCTGGAAATTTGTTTTTGGTCTTCCTCGGAAATTAAGAGTTCTTCCGGTGATTTAGCAAACTGATTTCTTACGGATTCCAAATCATTAGTTGCATTTTCGTTTTCGCGGTTTTTTTTCCTCCAAAAATCGATGATGGTGTTTTGTGCAATAGTTAAAATCCATGTCTTAAACTGAAAATTAGGATCATACAAATCCAATTTATTTAAAACTTTGGAAAAAATGTTTACCGTAAGTTCATCTGCATCCTGTTTATCATTCACTTTTTTTAAAACAAAAGAAAAAACATCCACCCAAAATAAATTAATGAGTTGTGTTTGTGCTTTTTGATCTCTATTTCTCGCTTGATCAATTAAAGTGAAAAGTTTGGTTTCTTTCATAGAAATACTTCAATAAACAATTGAATCTAAAAAATATTTACAGAATTTTGGTATTGAATTGATGTAAAATTAATGATTAATTTTGACAGCACTTAAACTTCATCATGAGAAAAGCATTTTTAACCTTTATATTTTTCACTTCTTTATTTTCTTCCCAGGAATTTACAAAGAAAGATACTTTGAAAGGGTCTGATACGCATTTCAGAAATTTTTGGAATGTTAAGAAATACGATTTATCCGTGGAAGTTAATTTTGAAGAAAAATCGGTTTCAGGAATTAATAAAATAGCTTTTGAAATCACGAAAGATATTGAAAACCCGGTTTTCCAAATTGATTTACAGCAACCTATGAATTTCGAAATTTTAGAATCCGGAATTAAAAATTTCACATCAAAAAGAGAAGATGATTTTATTTTCATTGAAACCAAAAGAAAATTTAAAAAAGGAGAAAGACATTTTTTTAACATCAAGTATTTTGGAAATCCTAAAATGGCTAAAAACGCACCTTGGGACGGAGGTTGGGTTTTTCAAAAAGACAGCAAAGGAAATCCTTTTATAAGTGTGGCTCAAGAAGGAATTGGCACTTCAGTTTGGCTTCCTATAAAAGATATTTGGAGTGACGAACCCGAAAATGGAATTGTAATGAAAATTATCACTCCAAAAGATTTAGTGGGTGTAGGAAACGGAAGATTAATTTCTCAAAATTCTGAAAATGGAAAAAAATCGTGGACTTGGGAAGTGAAAAATTCTATCAATCCTTATTCTATCGTTCCCAACATTGCAAAATATGTAAATTTTAAAGATAATTTCAATGGAGAAAAAGGAAATTTGGATTTGGATTATTGGGTTTTAGAAGAAAATCTGGAAAAAGCTAAAAAACAGTTTTCACAAGTAAAACCAATGCTTTCAGCGATGGAATATTGGTTTGGACCTTATCCATTTTACGAAGATTCTTACAAATTAGTAGAAACGCCTTATCTCGGAATGGAACATCAAAGCAACATCGCTTATGGAAATAAGTATATGAACGGATATTTGGGAAGCGATTTATCTTCTACCGGAGTTGGTTTGAAGTGGGATTTTATCATTGTTCATGAAAGTGGACATGAATGGTTTGCCAACAGTATCACCGCAAAAGACCAAGCAGATCTATGGATTCACGAAGCATTTACCGATTATTCTGAAACGCTTTTTGTGGAAAAATTTTTAGATAAAATTTCTGCAGAAAAATATATTATCGGACTTCGCCAAAACATTGAAAACGATCGTCCCATCATCGGAAAATACGGTGTTAGAAACGAAGGAAGCGGTGATATGTATTTTAAAGGGGCTAATTTGCTGCACACGATTCGACAAGTCATTAATAATGATGAAAAATTCCGACAAATTTTAAGAGGAATTAATAAGGATTTTTTTCATCAAACCGTGACAACAAAACAGATTGAAGACTACATTTCCCAAAAATCGGGAATTGATTTTTCAACCGTTTTTGACCAGTATTTAAGAACAACCCAAGTTCCCACTTTGGAATATGAGTTGATGGGTTCTCAATTAAAATTTAGATATACCAATATCGTCGAAAATCTGAAATTGCCTATTATCATTAATGACAATCAGAAAATTTGTCCAACCAAAGATTGGCAAACGATTACACTTACAAAACCCGAAATGGTAAAATTTGACCGAAATTATTACATCAATTATCAATCAGTAGATAAAAATCAAAATGTTATTTTTTCAGAACAACCCGAAAAATAGTTCCTTTTCCGACTTCGGTTTGTGCAATTTTAATATCTCCTTTATGATATTCTTTCACTACCCTTTTGGCTAAGCTTAAACCCAAACCCCAACCTCTTTTCTTGGTTGAATAACCTGGTTTAAAAGCATTGGAAGCTTGTCTTGACGTCAATCCACAACCGGTGTCTTTGAAATCGATGATGATATTTTTATTTTTTTCGTAAAGAGAAATGTTCAGATTTCCTTGTCCTTTCATCGCATCTACAGCATTTTTTACTAAATTTTCAATAACCCAACTTATCAAAATTCGGTTATGTTTTACCAAAGCATTTTCCTGAGGTAAGTGTAACCGAAAATTTACTTTTCCGGAAATTCTATTTTTCAGATAATTGTAGTTCTCTTCAACTGTTTCAGATAAATTCATGTCATTTAGTTCCGGAACAGAGCCAATTTTAGAAAATCTTTCAGAAATAGTTCTCAGTCTTTCTACATCTTTTTCAATTTCGGTTGCAGATTCAGAATTTGGATTTTCCATTCGCATAATTTCAATCCAGCCAATCATTGAAGAAAGTGGTGTTCCGATTTGATGTGCGGTTTCTTTTGCCAAACCTGCCCAAAGAAAACCTTCATCGGTCTTTTTTATCGTCCGCATAAACCAAAAAGAAAACATCAGATACAGAAAAATAAAAAGCCCCAAAAGATACGGTGCAAACTGTAAATTATTTAAAAGTTTGGAATTATCGTAATACACATACTGATTATTACCATCTGGAAATTTAATTTCTATCGGATCATAACTTTTCTGCATTTTGTACATTAAAAGATGTAGTTTTTCAGGATTTTCAAGAATCTCTTTGGGAATATTCATGTAATATCCTTCTTCCAAAATTGGTTTCTTCATTTTATCTGCAACAATGACAGGAATGGTATTATTACTGGTATGAATATCAGGAAGAAGCTCTAAAATGGCAGGATCTGGAGACGTAATTTCCTGCTGAATTTTAATGGCTTTTGAAAGTAAATTAATACGCTTTATTTCTTCTTTTTTCAGATAATTAATCAGTTGTACAGAAGCTACAACAATAGCTGTGGCAAAAAGGGTCAGCAATAAAAAAACAACCCACTGATTAATTCTTGAAAGAAAATTGGTTTTCAAAATTTTATTTTAGATGATTTAAAATTTGATATAAAGCATCAGAAACATTTCCACCTTGATAATTGTTGATGATAATAGCAAAAACATATTTTTTTCCTGATGAAGAAGTGTGATAACCCGCAAAAGATTTTGTACCTCTTATCGTTCCGCTTTTCATTTTCATTCCGTTTCCTTGAGTGGGAAATCCTTCAAAAAAATCGGTAAACCATGGTTGTTTTTGCGAATACAGTAATGACTGAACTTCCGCTCTTGCCGAAACATAATTTTGTGGAGAAAGTCCGCTTCCATCCGCAAAATTGATCATTGAAGAATTGATTCCCTTACTTTTCCAAAAATCTTTCAGAAAATCGATTCCGGCTTCAAAACTTCCGTTATTTTTCTTTTCTTTTCCCATCGTTTTAATGAAAGTTTCACCGTAAAGATTGATGCTTTTTCGTAAAAACCAATACACCAGTTTGTCTAAAGTTGGCGATTCATAAGTAAAGAAAACAGTAGATTTTGGTGCATTTTGCAACGATTTTCCATCAATTTTCAGCATGGAATTCGTTAAAACACTTCCTTGAAAATCAATTCCCGATTCTTTCAGCCAATCTTTGATTTCGTAGCCTAACTGCAACGGTGGATTTGGAATTGATCCAGAAACCGTAATTGATTTATTTGGCAAAGTTCCATTAATTAATGCGACATTGGAATAAGGCGCAGTAAAAATTAAACTTTGATCCGAACTTCCTCCGGTTTTCACTTCATTAATCCATTTCACGTCTTTCATATCAATATTATGGTTTTTGATATCG
>JAEZWE010000087.1 GCA_023420435.1 Bacteroidota bacterium | reverse complement strand
CCGTTTTGTCCGCGCTGTGCTTTTACATGACGGGTGTAACGAAGCGGCAATAAAGTCCATTCATGAGAATTTCCTTTCATGATAATGTGACCTCCACGACCGCCATCTCCGCCATCAGGACCACCTTTGGGAATATATTTTTCACGGCGTAAATGTGCTGAACCAGCACCTCCATGACCGCTTGTACAATGTATTTTTACGTAATCTACGAAATTGCTCATGCTTTTTAGTTCAAGGTTTAAGGTTTAAAGTTCCACGTTGTCCAAACCTTGAATTTTGAACTTTGAACTTTTAATAAAAAATTTCTACGAAATTTTTTGAACTTCTGCAAAAAGTTTTTCGGAAATTTCGTTGATTTCACCAACACCGTTGATTTCTACATATTTTCCTTGTTGCTTATATAGTTCAGCCACTTCTGCAGTTTTTGCGTAATATTCTTTAATTCGATTTCTGATAATTTCTTCATTAGAATCATCAGTTCTTCCGCTGGTTTCTCCTCTTTTTAAAAGTCTTTGTACAAGGATTTCATCTTCAACCACTAAGGAAAGGCAAATGTCAATTTCATCGTTTAAAACCTCTTTTACAATATGTTCTAAAGCTTCTGTTTGTGCTGCCGTTCTAGGAAATCCATCAAAAATAAATCCTGAAGTTGAGGTAGGTTTTTTAACATCATCAATCAACATATCAATGGTTACTTGGTCTGGAACCAATTCGCCTTTGTCAATATAAGATTTTGCCAATTTACCCAAATTGGTATCATTTTTCATATTGAAACGGAACAAATCACCCGTGGAAACTTGTTTTAAATTGAATTTTTCGATTAGATTTTGCGCTTGAGTTCCTTTTCCACTTCCTGGAGGACCAAACAGAACGATATTGATCATTTATTTTTTATTTGATTTTTGAAATTTGAATTTAACAAAAATTATTTTCAAACTATTGATTTTAATGATTTATTCTTCCTTCAGATAATTGATACAAATCCGGTAAATTTCTTCCCAGTTCATCATAATCCAAACCATATCCCAAAACAAATTTGTTCGGAATTTCTTTCGCTACATAATGAATTTTGAAATCTTTCTTATAAACTTCGGGCTTCAAAAGTAAAGATGCTACTTTTAATGATTTTGGACGTTGTGTATTCTCAAAGTATTTATATAAACTTTCAATCGTGTTTCCAGTATCTACAATATCTTCCATTAAAATAATGTGTCTTCCTTCAACTTCTTTTGTAAGTTCCATTTTTTGGTAAACAATTCCCGTAGATTCAGTTCCGGAATATGAACTCATTTGAAGGAAAGCAACTTCACATTTTCCTGGATAATATTTCATAAAATCTGAAAAAAACATGAAAACACCATTTAAAACACCAACAAATACGGGCGTTTCATCTTTATATTCTTCGTAAATTTTCTCAGCTAATTGTTTTACAATATCCTGAAGTTCGTGGTGTGTAAGGTAAGGAGCAAAGTCCTTGTCGTGAACTTTTATAGTATTCATAAGGTTTTCCAAAGCGCAAATTTACAAAATTTGAAAGAAAGAAAAATTGAAGATTCAATAAAATTAATTTTCCACAATTTTTGCCTAAAATTTTTATTAAAACTACCTTTGCCTGAATCTAAAAAAGTAAAAATAATATGTCAACTTACGTGGTGGTTGGTCTTCAGTATGGAGACGAAGGAAAGGGAAAAATTACCGATGTTCTTTCTGCAAAATCAGATTATGTTGTTCGTTTCCAAGGTGGTGATAATGCGGGCCATACCGTATATGTTGGAGAAGAAAAATTTGTTTTGCATCTCCTTCCTTCCGGTGTTTTGCAGTGTAAAGGAAAATGTATTATCGCTAATGGAGTGGTAGTAAATCCCAAATCTTTTATGAAAGAAATTGCAGAAATTGAAAGTAAAGGAATGAAAACGGGTCATATCTTTATTTCAAGAAGAGCGCATGTTATTATGCCTTATCATATTTTGCTGGATACTTATCGAGAAGAAGAAAAAGGAGGAACAGAGATTGGTACTACCAAAAAAGGTATCGGACCTTGTTACGAGGATAAAATTGCCAGAGTTGGAATTCGTATGGTAGATTTACTAAATCCTGAAATTCTTAGAGAAAAAATCGAAAAAAATCTTCGGGTGAAAAATGCCCTTTTCGAGAAATATTTTGAAAAAGAGACTTTAAATGTTGATGAAATTTACAATGAATTTTTAGAAATCGGAAAACTACTACAAGACCGTATTGTGGATACCGAAGTAGAGCTGAATGAAGCAATAAAAGAAGGCAAAAATGTGCTTTTTGAAGGAGCTCAAGCATTAATGTTGGATATTGATTTTGGAACTTATCCTTACGTAACTTCTTCATCTCCTTCTACTGGTGGAGTTTGTTCTGGAGCTGGAGTTCCACCAACTGCTTTGCAAAATTTAATTGGGGTTTCTAAAGCCTATACTACAAGAGTTGGAAACGGTCCTTTTCCATCCGAATTGGATAATGAATTAGGAGAGCAAATCCGAAAAGTAGGAAACGAGTTTGGAGCCACTACAGGTCGTCCAAGAAGAACTGGTTGGTTGGATTTGGTTTCTTTGAAACATGCTTGTATGATTAACGGAATCAATAATTTAGTAATTACAAAATTGGATGTGCTTACAGGAATTAAACCTTTGAAAATTGTTACCAAATACAAAACAGAAGACGGTAAAATTATCGATTATTTTACTTCTTCAACCACGAAATTGTATAATTATGAACCGATTTTTGAAGAATTGCAAGGTTGGGATGAAGACATTACAAAAGTTCGCAGTTATGACGAGCTTCCTGCAAATGCAAAAAAATATATCGAGTTTATTGAAGATTATTTAGGAATTAATGTTTATTTAGTTTCAGTAGGTCCGGAAAGAAGTCAGAACATTATTAGAAAAGAACTTTTTTAATTTTTTTAAATAAATGATATTAATCGTTGTAGAAATACAGCGATTTTTTTTGTTTTCTTGATAATGAAATTATTTTTGCCATAGTAAAATAATAGCAAATTTTAAATAATGTTAAAAATATTTTAAATATTTGGCAAGATACTTGTAAAGGGTTTAATAATTTTTACAAAAAGCACCAAAACTGATAATTCTGAAGATTCAAAAAATTGTTTAACCTCATTTAATAAAAATCTTAGTGATGAAAAATTTTCTGAATCTCACCGAAGAACAAAGACTGAATGAAATTGTCTTCGAGAACCGAAACAAAGAATATGGCGCCTACGTTTTAAGAAGCGAGGAAGGTCAAAATTTAAAAAAAGCACTTTTTATTGGTATTGCTTTTATTGTAACGATGGGTGCAATTCCCATTGTTCTAAATGCTTTTAAAGCAAAAGCGGAAATTCCAACAATTGCTGATCAGCCACCAGTTTGGATAGAGCCAATTGATGTAGAAAAAGACCCGGAAATTCCGAAACCTCAACCTTCGGTTCAAAAACCGGTTGAAACTTTTACGTCTGTTGTTCCAAATCCTACAAAAAATCCTCCGCTTGAAACTCCTGCTCCGTCAATTACAAAATATGACGACGCAAAAGCAGGATTTACGGACATCAAAGGTGAAAAACCAACAACAGATTATGTTCCACCGATTACAAAACCCACAGTAATTGCACCAACAACACCAGTTGTTCCGGAAGTTGTAGATCCAAATGCTATCATAACAAAAGCGGATGTAAATGCAGATTTTATTGGTGGAATTAACAGTTTTAGAACGAAAGTTTCTCAAAATATGGATATTTCCGATTTTGAAGGTTCCGGGGAAAAATTGTCTGCAAAAGTTACTTTTATTGTAGAAAGGGACGGAACGATTTCCAACATAAAATCTTCAGGGGTGGATTCTCAGTTCAATAAAGAAGCCGAAAAAGCCGTGAAAGCCGTAAAAGGAAAATGGAATGCTGCAAAATTAAAAGGACAAGCGGTTCGAACTTATTTCAGTATCCCAATAACCATCAAGTTCGAATAAAAATTTAGAATTATTTTTAACTTTAAATTATCCACAAATTTTTAAAAATTGTGGATAATTTTATTTTATTATAACCCATTAATTAACAATATTTTAACGGTTGGTGATTTATTAACAATCGTCCTCGTTTCAAAAAAAATGTATTTTTGTGGTTTAATTGAAAATTATGGCTAAAATTATCGGAATTGCTAATCAGAAAGGAGGCGTAGGAAAAACCACAACTGCGGTGAATTTAGCTGCAGCTTTGGGCGTTTTGGAGAAAAAGGTTTTGATTATTGATGCAGATCCGCAAGCCAATGCAACTTCCGGATTGGGTGTTGAAGAAGTAAACCATTCTACCTATAATTTGTTGGAACACAGCAGTTCTGCTGAAATTTGTATTCAGAAAACGGCTTCTCCAAATTTAGATATTATTCCATCTCATATCGATTTGGTTGCCGCGGAAATAGAGTTGGTGGATAAAGAAAATCGTGAATATATGATGCGTGAAGCGCTGAATTCCGTTAAAAATAATTACGATTTTATCATTATCGATTGTGCGCCAAGTTTGGGTTTAATTACCATGAATGCGCTTACAGCTGCAGATTCTGTTATTATTCCCATCCAATGTGAATATTTTGCATTGGAAGGTTTAGGGAAGTTATTGAATACCATTAAAAATGTTCAAAAAATTCATAATAAAGATTTGGATATTGAAGGTTTACTTTTAACGATGTATGATAGTCGTTTAAGACTTTCAAACCAAGTGGTTGAAGAAGTAAATTCTCATTTTCCGGAAATGGTTTTTGAAACCGTTATCAGCAGAAATGTACGTTTAAGCGAAGCGCCAAGTTTCGGAGAAAGTATTTTGAATTATGATGCCGAAAGCAAAGGAGCGGTTCAATATTTACAATTAGCAGAAGAAGTTCTTCTGAAAAATGAAAATTTGGTCAATAATTAAAAGCAGATAATTGCTGATATGAAAGATAAAAAAAGAGCAATGGGAAGAGGTTTGGGAGCTATCCTAAGCGCAGAATCCAAAGCAAGTGTAAACACAGCAACCGATGAAGGAGCAGAAAATTTTGTTGGAAATATTGTAGAAGTTCCTTTAGAAGATATTTATCCTAATGCTTCACAACCCAGAACTTATTTTGATGAAAGAGCGTTAAATGATTTAGCACAATCAATAAAAGCTCTAGGAATTATTCAACCGATCACTTTAAGAAAAGAAGGCGAAAAATTTGAAATTATTTCCGGTGAAAGACGTTTTAGAGCTTCTAAAATTGCCGGTTTAAAATCAGTTCCAGCTTATATTCGTTTGGTAAACGATCAGGAATTGTTGGAAATGGCTTTGGTGGAAAATATCCAGCGTGAAGATTTGGATGCCATTGAAGTTGCCTTAACTTACCAAAGACTTTTAGAGGAAATCGGACTTACACAGGAAAATTTAAGTCAAAGAGTGGGGAAAGAAAGAAGTACTATTACCAATTCTATTCGTCTTTTGCGTTTAAATCCGGAAGTTCAGAATGCTATTAGAAGCGGGGAAATTTCTGCAGGACACGGAAGAGCAATTATTAGTTTGGATTTGGTTGAAAAACAGGATGAACTTTTCAAAAAAATTCTGAAAGAAGGTTTGAACGTGCGTCAAGCAGAAACTGCAGCAAATCAATTGAAAACTCCTCAGAAAACCACCTTGAAATCGAAAAATGAGATTCCCAATCATTTGAAAAAAGCTCAAAAAAATCTTTCCGACATCCTTGAAGTGAAAGTAGAAATAAAATCTTCAGGAAAAGGAAATAAAGGAAAAATTGTACTCGATTTTAAAAATCAGGAAGAATTGGAAAACATCCTTTCACATTTCAAATCATGAGTAGAAAAACATTTTTAGGTTTATTTTTCTTTTTTTCATGGATTGCTTTTGGACAAGTAAATCGCAATGATACCATTCGTGTTGAAAACCATCCAAAAGATTCTTTATCTGCTTTAAAACCAAAATCGGAAACTGCTGTTTTAGCCGACATCGAAAAATCTAATGCACCTTATACGAAACCAAAATTTAGTCCTATGAAAGCCGGACTTTATTCTGCTGTTTTGCCAGGATTAGGACAGGTTTACAACAAGAAAATTTGGAAAGCCGGAATTGTTTGGGGTGCCATTGGAGCCGGAATTGGAGGAACTTTGTATGCAGATCATCGTTACAAGCGATTTCGAAATGCATTTGTGGCGGAACTAAACGGACAACCGCATGAATTTTCAAATTTAGGATATACCAATCTAAAAAATGCTTTGGGTAGAACGCAGGATCAATGGAAACGAAACCGTGATTATTGGATTGCGGGAACTGCCTTACTTTATATTTTAAATATTGTGGATGCCGTTGTAGATGCGCATTTGTACGAGGGAAAAAACGATCCCGATTTAGCGGTGAAACCCACAATTTTATTCGAGGAACTTAGCAAACAAAAAACTTTTGCTGGGTTAAGTTTTAATTATAATTTCTGATTTTTTAATAAATGAAAATAGCACTGGTAGGATATGGAAAAATGGGCAAAATAATTGAGGAAATTGCCCTGAAAAGAGGTCACGAAATTGTAGCCAAACTCAATGAAACTCCAAATTCTGAAAATCTGAACAATCCGGAAGTTGCCATTGAATTCTCTCAACCAGAAGTAGCTTTCGAAAATATTAAAAACTGTTTGCAACTGCATGTTCCAGTTATTTGCGGAACAACAGGATGGCTAAACCAAAAACCGGAAATTGAAAAAATAGCTTCAGAAAATGAAACTGCTTTTTTATATGGTTCGAATTTCAGTTTGGGTGTTAATTTGTTCTTTGAACTGAATGAAAAATTAGCGCTTTTGATGAAAAATTTTGATGAATACCAGTGTCAGTTAGAAGAAATTCATCACACCCACAAAAAAGACGCTCCAAGTGGAACTGCGATATCTGTTGCGGAAGGAATTATAAAACAAAATCCGAAATTCAACAGTTGGAAATTGGATGAAACACAAGAAAATGAATTGGGAATTTTTGCTATAAGAGAAGATGAAGTTCCTGGAACACATAGTGTTTTTTACCGTTCCGAAGTCGATGAAATTGAGATTAAACATACGGCTTTTAACCGAAACGGATTTGCTTTTGGAGCTGTAATTGCCGCAGAATGGATTCAAGGGAAAAAAGGAACTTTCTCTATGAAAGACGTTCTTGGACTGTAAAACTTTGTAACAAAAACATATAATACTAAACTAATAGGTTGATAAAATAAAATAATGAACTATTTCCTTACTTATACCATTTATGTTCTAATTCTCTCTGTTTTAATGGGGATTTCAACATGGAAACTTTTTAAAAAAATGGGACTTAATCCTTTGTTTGCTTTTGTTCCGTTTTACAATTATTACCTAATTCAGAAGGAAACCAATCATCCAAAATGGTGGGGATTTTTAGCGTATTTGCCTATTGTTGGACCGATTATGATGACGGTTTTCCATGTTTTTTTAATGGAGAAATTTGGTAAAAAATTAATTCAGCATAAAATACTCACTATTTTCCTTCCTTTCATTTATATGGCATTGGTAAATTACTCCAAAAACCCTGAAGTAGAAGAGGAAGAAAATGAATTGTATCTTTCTGAAGCGGAAAAAGATGCAAAAAAGAAAGATTCGTTTTTAGGATCTATAACTTTTGCCGTTGTTTTTGCCACAATTATTCATGTTTTTATTACGCAACCTTTCGGAATTCCAACTGGTTCAATGGAAAGAACACTTTTGGTGGGAGATTTTCTTTTTGTGAATAAACTAAATTACGGTTTCAGAATGCCGATGCGACCTGTGGCGATTCCATTTCTACAGGGAACCATTATGGATACTGGAGAACCAGGAAATCCTAAAGATGATCCGAAATCTTATGTTGATGCCGTTAAACTCCCATATTACAGACTTCCTGGTTGGGAAAAACCTGAAAAAAATGATATTGTCGTTTTCAATTATCCTCAAGATTCTGTTCATACCGCTATTGATCGAAAAGATCCTTATGTAAAAAGATGTGTTGCTGTGGCTGGAGATGTTTTGGAAATGAGAAACGGTAGACTTTTCGTTAACGGACAACCCGAAAAAAGAATGGGAGATGCAGAAGTACAGTACAGCTATATTTTGCAAACCAAAGATGAACTTGATGTTAATGCCCTTTTTGACGCTTATGGAGCATTAAGCATCAATAACATTGAATTAAGTAATCTGTATCCTCAAGAATTTTTTACAAAATTACAGTTGGATCCAAAGAATTACGTTTATAAACTTCAGCTAACAGAAAAAATTGCAAACGAACTAAAACAACTTCCAGGATTTGTTTCTATAAAAGAAGAAATTGAGGATAAAGGAAAAGCTAAAGTCATTTATTTCGATCAAAATAAAACGCGTGCTTTTTTACCATATTCTATTTTTCCTTATACCAGTAACTGGAATGAAGATTGGTATGGTCCGATAAGAATTCCTAAAAAGGGAGATGTTATCAAATTAACGCAGGAAAATATGCCTATGTATCATAAACTGATTACAGAATATGAAGGAAATGATTTGAAAGATGGAAACGGAAATTTCCTTTTGAACGGACAACCTGCAACAACCTACACTGTAAAACAAGATTATTATTTTATGATGGGTGATAATCGTGACGGATCTTTAGATGCTAGATTTTTCGGATTTGTTCCGGAAACCCACATTGTTGGAAAACCCATGTTTACGTGGATGAGTTTGCAAGGAATGTTTAAAGATCAAAATGCAGATTATCAGGCGCCTTTTAAAATAAGATGGGAAAGAATGTTTAAAGCTACCAATACAGGAGAACCTAATAAAACCTCCTATTGGTGGATTGCAGCAGTTATCTTAATTCTTTTCTTCGGCTGGGAATATTTTGCAAAACTTTTTAAGAAAAAAGAAGATTAAAAAATAAAAAAGGAAAGACGTTAAAAGCGTCTTTTCTCTATTTATCACATTATGAAAGTATTATTACCCATATTTTATTTGCCACCCATTTCGTGGTTTTCTCAATTTTTAAACGAAAATCATGAAGTTGAACTAGAACAATTTGAAAATTTACCAAAGCAAACCTATAGAAATCGAGCTAATATTTTTGGAGCTAACGGAAAATTATCGCTTATTATTCCGATTCATCATGATGGAAAGAGAACAATGAAAGACATCCAGATTTCTTATGCCGAAAACTGGCAAAAATTACATTGGAAATCCATAAAAACAGCATACCAAAGCTCACCCTATTTTGAGTTTTATGAAGACAAATTTTTGAAAATTTTTGAAAAAGAGGACAGATTTTTAATGGATTTTAATTTAAAAGCTTTAGAAATCATTCAGCAAATTTTAAAAACCGAAAAGGCATACTCTTTGAATAACGAGTACACGAAAAATCCGGAAGCTGATGATTTTAGAAATTTTTTCTCAGCAAAATCCGAAAATGAAATAGTTATGGAAAACTATTATCAAACGTTTTCGGAGAAATTAGGATTTATAAAAGACCTTTCAATTTTAGACCTTATTTGTAACAAAGGACCGGAAAGTGTAACTTATATTAAAAGTTTAATGGATTAATTATGAGAAGATTATTTATTACAGCCACATTTTTTTTAGGATTTGGTTTTATTTCCGCACAGGAGAAATCTGTTGTGGATTCAATGAAAGATAAAGATTTAATGACGTGGTATCACAAAGATTTTTCAGCAACCAATGTTTATGGTATCAATACGCAAAATGCTTACAAATATTTAGAATCCAAAGGTTTAAAACCAAAAACAGTTGTTGTTGGAGTTTTGGATAGCGGTGTCGAAGTAGATCATCCTGGTTTGGTGAAAAATATGTGGAAAAATCCAAATGAAGTTCCCAATAACGGAAAAGATGATGATGGAAACGGATACATTGACGATATTCATGGATGGAATTTTATTGGTGGAAAAAATGGAGATATTTCTGTAGATAATATGGAAGTTACCAGAGTTGTAAAGAAATACAGATCCATTTTTGAAGGCGATAATACAGTTCAAAACAAAGCCAATCAAGCAAAAATGCCGGAAGAATTTGCGATGTACATGAAATCAAAAGAAATTTTCCTTAAAAAAAGTGTAGAAGCAAAACAACAATTAAAGCAAATTGAGTTAATTCAGCAACTAATTCCCATAATGGTAAATTTATTGAATGGTAGAAATTTAACAGAAGATAATATTGCCCTCATTAAACCAAAAACGCAGCAGGAAGCTATGGCACTTGGTGTATTATCGAATTTTCTGAAAGATCCGGAAGCCGTAGGAAAATCACCAGCAGAATTTCAAAAATTTATGGAAGAAGAAATGAAAACTTATGTTG
This sequence comes from Bacteroidota bacterium, assembly GCA_023420435.1. Classification (GTDB taxonomy): domain Bacteria; phylum Bacteroidota; class Bacteroidia; order Flavobacteriales; family Weeksellaceae; genus JAEXBA01. Next base: position 3,885 of record JAEZWE010000087.1, on the reverse strand, counting down.
ATCATTTCGGAGATCAGGCAACAAAGCAATATAATCTCGATTTTGATCCACGCAAAGAAATAGTAGGTGATAACTATGATAATTATTCCGAAAGAATTTATGGAAATAACCATTATGAAGGTTCTGATGCAGGACACGGAACGCATGTAGCAGGAATTATCGCAGGATTACCACAAGGAAATGAAATTCAGTACGGTGTAGCTTCAAAAGTGGCAAAAATTTTAACAGTAAGAACCGTTCCTAATGGAGATGAAAGAGATAAAGATGTCGCCAATGCCATTCGTTATGCCGTAGATAATGGAGCAAAAATACTAAATATGAGTTTTGGAAAACCGGTTTCACCGGGAAAAACCGTGGTTTGGGATGCTTTTAAATATGCACAGGATAAAGGTGTTCTTCTAGTAAAAGCCGCCGGAAATGAAAATGAAGATGTTGCAGAACATGTGGCATTTCCGTCAAATTTTAAAAATGTAACAGACAAAACTCCGTTTGTCAATAATGTTATTGTGGTTGGTGCCAGCACAAAAGACCCTGAGTTTTTACGTGCAGATTTTTCAAATTATAATGGAACTATGGTCGATGTTTTTGCTCCGGGAACAGAAATTTATTCAACAGTTCCGGATGGCAAATACAAATATGAACAGGGAACTTCTATGGCTTCACCAGTTGTTGCGGGAGCTGCCGCAGTTTTGTTAGCTTATATGCCAAATTTAAAACCGGAACAAATTATTGAATCTTTGGTGAAAACAGCCAATAAATCGGATGTCAATGCAATGCTTCCGACGAATAACAATAACCGTTTTGACTTAATTTCAAGAGCAGGTGGAGTTATTGATCTTAGAAAAGCAGCTGAATATGCTTTTACTAATTTTTATAAAGCTTCGCCAGCTATAAAAGCAACCGTGAAAAAACCATTCAAAAAGAAATTGGTAAGAAAAAAATAAAAATCAGAAATTTTTACAAGAATCCCACTTTTAGTGGGATTTTTTTATGTAAAATATTTTTTGGCATAATTTTTTGTTCTTTTGTAAAGCAAATAAATAAACAATGAGAAATATATTAATAACAGGAATTTTAGGGGCTTCTTTAGCAGTTTCTTGTTCCACAGCAAAAACAGCACAAACCAACAGAGCTGAATTTCTTCAACTGAAAGGAGATTGGCAAATTACTAGTGTAGATTACAATAAAAGTTATATCATCAAACCTTTTGATGAAGGTGCAGATGCGCAATGTTTTGTTGGCAGTAATTGGAAATTAGTTCCCAATAACTATTCTGGAAATTATACTTTGAATGGAGGAGGAGCTTGTCCAAGCAAAGTTCAACCAATAAAATTTGAAGTTTTGCCGGATAAAACATTTCAATTCAAAAAAGTAATTGACGGACAGAAACCAAAAGAAAATGTTGTTGGTTATAGATTAACTTTAGTAAATCAAACTGCGGATCATTTTGCTCTTCAGCAATCCGTTCCTTTCAATGGTGAAATGGTAAATGTTCTTTATCATTTTCAAAAAATTCCTTCGAAATAATAATCCTTAAAATTCAAAAAAATGAAATTTACAAAAACATATATCGCAGCAAGTTTTTTTTCCGCTGCAATGCTATTAACAAGTTGTGAAACAGTACAAAATGCAAACAGCCAACAAAAAGGTACTGTAATTGGTACGGCAGCTGGAGCTGTAATTGGTGGAGTTCTAGGAAATAACATCGGAAAAGGTGGAAATGCTCCTGTTGGTGCTGTTCTTGGTGGTATTGTTGGTGGTGTTATTGGTAACAGAATTGGAGCAAAAATGGATAAACAAGCCAAAGAAATTAAAGAAACTTTGCCTGGTGCAGAAGTGGAAAGAGTTGGTGAAGGTATCAAAGTCACTTTACCGGAAAGAATGGTAAATTTTGCTTTTGATTCTTCTGATCTTACTTCAAGTGCTAAAGTTAATTTAGATAAATTAGCTGAAGTTTTAAAAAACAATCCTGATACAAACATCAATATTTACGGACATACAGACAGTAGAGGAACGGATGAATACAACCAAAAACTTTCCGAAAGAAGAGCTGCTTCTGTGAAAAGTTATTTAATGGACAGAGGTGTAGCTGCAAGTAGAATGTTTACCATGGGAGTTGGAGAGAAAGAACCGGTTGCTTCAAACGAAACTGATGCAGGAAGAGCAGACAACCGTAGAGTTGAATTTGCCATAACCGCAAATGAGGAGATGATACAAGATGCACAACAAGCTCAATAAAACTTTACAAATAAATATTTTCTAAAAACCGTTTTTACGGTTTTTTTTGTTTCATTTACTGCTTTTACGTTTAATATAAAAATCCTTATTTTTGTTTTTGATATCGGGATAATGGGGAAATATATCAAATTGCTGCGTGTAGAGCAATGGGTAAAAAACTTTTTCGTTTTTTTACCCCTGTTTTTTTCAGGAAATATTTTAAATCATGAACTTTTACTCAAAAGTATTTTTGCTTTTGTGGTTTTTTCTGTGGCAGCAAGTTGTATCTATATTATCAACGATTATTCTGATATTGAATCCGATAGAAAACATCCTGAAAAAAGTAAAAGACCTTTAGCCAGTGGTGAAATTTCCAAAAAAACCGCACTATTAATTTTAGGATTTTTATTGGTGGCGAATCTGGCAATATTTTTTTTAGGACAGGTTTATTTTCAGCAAAATATGTGGAAATTTTCCAGTCTTATCCTCATTTATTTTGGGATGAACATTGCTTATACTTTTCACCTTAAACATGTGGCGATTATTGATGTTTCCATTATTGCCGTAGGTTTTGTTTTACGGGTTTTAGCTGGAGGTTATGCCAGCGGAATTCCCACTTCACAATGGGCGATACTTTTAACATTTGTTTTAGCATTGGTTTTAGCAATTGGTAAAAGACGCGGAGAATTAATAAACGCACAAATTACGGGAAGAACCAGAAAAGCTTTAGACGGCTATAATGTTCAGTTTGCAGATATCGCATTGTCAATTTCCGTAACATTAGCCATTATTTCTTATTTAATGTTTACGGTTCAGCCGGATGCTCAGGAAAGATTTGGTTCAAAGATTTTTTATACTTTTATTTTTGTAGTTTTTGCTTTTTTACGGTATCTGCAGCAGACTTTGGTGTATAACAAAACTGAATCACCAACCAAAATTATTTATAAAGATCGTTACATTCAAATTACCGTAATTATTTGGATGGTTACTTTTTTATTAATGATTTATGACAACCAATTTCGTTAAAAATGAAGAAGAACTTTATACAAAAAGTAGCAAATTGGGGCAATTTTCCTGTGGTGGAAAAAAACATCAAGTCTGAAGATTCTCTCTCGAAAATTCAGGATTTCGTTAAAAATAATAATCAGATTATTGCGCGCGGAAATGGAAGATGCTATGGAGATGCTTCTTTAAGCGATAATATTTTATCAACTAAAAGACTCAATAAATTTATCAGTTTTGACAGAATAAACGGAATTTTGGAATGCGAATCCGGCGTTTTAATTTCCGAAATTTTAGAAGTTATTATTCCTCAAGGTTATTTTCTGTATGTAACGCCGGGAACCAAATTTATTTCTGTGGGGGGAGCCATAGCTTCCGATGTTCACGGCAAAAATCACCATTCTGAAGGATGTTTTTCAGAATATCTTTTGGAATTTGATTTATTGGATGAAAAAAATGAAATTCTAAAATGTTCAAAACAGGAAAATCCCGAAAAATTTTGGGCTACTGTGGGTGGAATGGGACTTACCGGAATTATTCTTTCAGCAAAATTTAAACTGAAAAATATTGAAACCACTTTTATTCGTCAGGAAAGCTTAAAAGCCGAAAATCTTGATGAAATTTTTGAACTTTTTGAAAATAGTGAAAGCTGGACTTATAATGTTG